>CAZQTQ010000289.1:0-5974 GCA_964596025.1 uncultured Rickettsiales bacterium | reverse complement strand
TGACGACGACGACTCCGCTGCCGGGGACGACGACGACTCTGCTGCCGGGGACGACGATGACTCGGCGGGTGGGGACGACGATGACTCCACCGGCGGTGACGACGACGATTCGTCCGGCCGCTAGCTCCGCAGCCCGATGGCTAGCTTCCAGCCTGCTGGCTAGCTGAAGGGCAGTCCGGTTCCGCGGGGGTCGAGGGCATCGCGCAAGGCGTCGCCTAAGACGTTGAAGCCCAAGACGACGGCCATGATCGCCGCGCCGGGGAAGACCGACAGGTGCGGTGCGACCAGCAGGTAGTGGCGCCCCTGGTTCAGCATGGAGCCCCAGGACGGTACCTCCGGCGGCGCTCCTAAACCCAGGAAGGACAGGCCGGCCTCGGCGAGGATGGCCCCCGCCATCCCAAAGCTCGCCTGAATGACCACTGGTGAGACCAGGTTGGGAAGGATCTCTCGGAAGAAGAGCCGGATCGGCCCGTTGCCCAGGGCGCGTGCGGCCATGACGAATTCGGCTTCGCGGAGGGCCAGGCATTGTCCGCGTCCCAGCCGGGCGTACTATACCCAGACCGAGACGCACAGCGCGAGGATCACGAGGTTGATCGAGCGTCCAGGCTGGACCGCCGTGATGGCGATGGCCAAGAGAATTCCGGGAAAGGCCTGGAAGCACTCGATCACAAAGAGCAGGCTGCGATCCAGGCGGCCTCCTATGCTGCCGGCGAGCCCTCCGAGCACAACACCTATGGTTGTCGAAACCGCGACTACGAGGATTCCCACCTTGAGGCTGATGCGCGCTCCGTAGAGCAGCAAGCTCAAGATGTCGCAGCCGTCGGGGTCAGCACCCAGCCAGTGCAGAGGGGAAGGTCTTGCAAGCTCGGCCTCGAGGCTGCATGTCTCGGGGCCGTAGGGCGCGAGTAGCGGAGCGAACGCGGCCGCTAGGCAGAGGAGCAGAACGATGCCGCCGCCTAGGCGAGCCGGGCCACTCCGCAGGAGCCGCGTCGTCCAGCTCATCGGTCGAGCCGTACCCGTGGATCGATGCGTGCCGTCAGGGCATCGGTGAACACATTGACGAGGAGGTAGGTCGTCGCAATCCCCAGGACGCATCCCTGTAAGACGGGGAAGTCCCGTGACCGAATCGCCTGGAGCAGCTCACGGCCCAACCCCGGCCAGCCAAAGATCTCTTCGGTGATGATCGAGCCGGCCAAGAGGGCCCCAAACTGCAAGCCGAGGATGGTGACGATGGGAATGAGGGCGGCTCTCAGGCCGTGCCGCACCAGCGTCACCCGGGCGCTCAGCCCCTTGGCGCGGGCGGTGCGAATGAAGTCCTCGCTGAGGACCTCCAACACGCTGGTCCGGGTGATTCGGCAGAGAATGGCGCTCATGCCAAGGCCGAGGGTCGCTGCAGGGAGGACGAGGCTGCCCGGCCGCTCGGCCCCGGAGACGGGAAACCAGCCCAACTCCACGGAGAAGGCCAGGATGAGCAGCGGGCCGAGCCAGAAATTTGGCATAGAGACGCCAAGAAGCGCGCCCAACATCGACAAGTGGTCCACCCAGGACCCCTGCTTCCAAGCGGCCAAGGTGCCCAGCGGCAGCGCGACGAGCAGCGAGACCAAGAGCGCGGCACAGGCCAGCTTGAGGGTTTGTCGGAAGGAGTGCGCCACGATGGTCGTGACCGGAATGCGGCGATGCAGCGAGACGAACTCACCTTGTAGGAGGTCGCCGAGGAAATGGCCGAACTGGGTGTCGGCGAGGGCTACCGCTACGCGCTGGCGCATCTGCGGGCGGAAGGCAGCCGGGTGGGCTTCAACCCATGCCAGCACCAGCGCTTCGGCCCCGATTCCGGGCTCATCGTAGGCCAGGAGTTGCTCCAGCTGGAGGTTGCGCTGCTCCCCCTTTGGGCCTGGTACTCGTGCAGCGCGAGCCAGCGCTTTGCGGGCCGCCTCCCGGGTGGAGTGCCCCTGCTCCACATCTCCCCAGATCTCAATTAGCGGTACCACCGCGAAGCGTCCCAAGTCACCGATCGACATGCGGGCCTCTTCTTCGGCGACCGTGCCGACCTGCCCCAAAGTCCACGCTCCCGCTGTCTCGAGGAGAGGGAGCACCTCGTCCTGACCTAGCCAGGGCCGGCTGTTGAAGAGCAGGGGTTTGTCCAAGTGAAAGGACTGACGAAGTTCAGCTCGCCGATCGAGTTCGGCGTTTTCGCCCACGAGGAAGTCCACCGGATCGCCCGGAATGAGGTGGACGAGGCAGAAGACGGCCACGAAGACGACGGCGAGGAGCGGAACCAGGCTCACCAGGCGTCGGAAGAGGTAGACCCTCACCTCGTGCGTACCTTTCGGACTTTCCGTAGGGACTGCAGTCCTCCGCCGGGGCGTGGCACGTAGCCGACCACGTCGTCTCGCGACACCGCCACGTTCTGTTGGAACCACAGCGGAAGAAACGGAAGGTCTCTGGCCACGATGCGCTGCACGGAGCGGTAGGCCTCAGCCCGTTCGGAGGGATCGCCGAGTACCTTCCCCTCGTCCAACAGCCGGTCCACGTCTTCGTTGCGGTAGCGCGGCCGATTGGCTCCGTACGGTGGCATCGATCGGCTGTGCAGGATGAAGCTCAGCCAGTCGGGATCGTTGATGCCCACGCCGGTCAAGGTGTAGAGATCAAAGTCCCCCTGCTTGATGTCGGAAAAAAAGACCCCCCACTCATTACTGCGGATCTCCATGTCGATTCCGACCTCGGCAAGCTGCCGCTTGAAGATGCGCGCTACCGCCACCGACGTCGTGTCCAAGGACGTTCGGTAGACCAGGGACAAACGGGTCCCCCCGGCTTCAGGCTCGGGATAGCCCGCCGAGTCCAGCAGGCGCCGAGCCCGTTCAGGGTCGTGGTCGTAGGTCTGGAGGCCCTCGGTGTAGGCCCACGACTCAGGAGGCAGGAAGCCGCTTGCTTCGGCGGCGAAACCACGCAGCT
The DNA here is from genome assembly GCA_964596025.1 of uncultured Rickettsiales bacterium. Classification (GTDB taxonomy): domain Bacteria; phylum Myxococcota_A; class UBA796; order UBA9615; family UBA9615; genus CAZQTQ01. Next base: position 3,022 of record CAZQTQ010000289.1, on the reverse strand, counting down.
TGAAGCGGATGATGGGCTTTATGTCCAGCGCAAGTGCGATCGCTTGCCGCACCCGTAGGTCGGCGAGTGCCGGCCGATCGAGGTTGAAGGCAAGGTACTTGATTAGGTTGCTGGGGCCCGTGTCGACCCGGAGCCCCGGCTCGTTCTTCAGGCGCTCCACCACGTGTGGAGGCAGGTCGTTCTGGGTGATGTCGGCGCTCCCGTGCATCAACTCCAGCACGCGGACGGTAGCGTCGGGGACCACCCGAAACCGGATTCGCTCCACCCCGGTCTCTCCTCCGAACCACTGGGGGTTTGCTTGGAGAAGGACCGACTCCCCCAGGCGATGTTCGCCAAGGGAAAAAGGCCCTGAGGCATGGGCAAGCTCTAGGTCGAGGGGGTTCGATGCCGCGGCTGCCTCCGGGAGGATCCCAATGCCGGCGAGGACCTGATCGAAGGGCGCGTGTGGCCTCTTCAGCCGAAAGACAACCTGCTGCTCCCCCTGGGCTTCGATTTGCTCCACTGGTTCGAGGAAGAGCCGCTTGACCGAGTTCAGCTCGGGGTCCAGTACCGATAGGAAGCTGGCCACTACATCCTGGGCCCTAAGGGGACTTCCATCCTCGAAGCGGGCGTCGTCTCGCAAGGTGACGACCGTGGTCTGGGGATCGGGGCGCTCGATCGTTTCCGCGAGGGAGGGGGCTAGCCGGCCGTCGGCCTGTCGCTCCAAGAGGGTTGCGTAGATGAGGCGGGCGATCCGATCCGAGTAGGCGTCGGGAGCAAGACGCGGATCCAGGTTGGTGGGGTCGGTGGGCAGGAGGAACACCACCTCGCCGTCCGGGGTGGCGTCGTGGAGCCCGCAGCCCCCCAAAAGAAGGACTGCGCAGAGGAAGGCACCGCTTCTCCCCATCGGTAGAGTCACGATAGCAGCGCCCCCAGATCCACGCAGAAGCCGGGCGAACGTCGGCGCTGCCCACCGGCCGTTTCCGAGAATTTTGGCGTAGGGCTCTCGGAACCGGCCGCACCCGTTGACTGCCGGCACCCCAAGCGACTACCGTTCGTTCTGCGTCCGCGCACGTGAGGAGTGGTGTGCCTCGGGGTGTGGAAACTGAAATGCTAGTCGTCGACCGCCGCACAATGCGGCGGATCTGGAGGCGGGAAATGGTCCCAACTCGAAGAACTGCACTCCTGCTCGCGGTGGCCTTGTGGCTTTCCCCGTCGGGCAGCTTTGCGCAAGATGCAACCGCAACGACCGGGGAGCCTCCGGGTGGTGCGGATGCTCCGGCGGCCGAAACCGCTACAGGGGCCGCAAGTGCTGCAGCGGCCGAACCCGATGAAGGCGCGGAGATCAGTATCTACCGCGAACTCAAGACGGTGGAAGCCCAGGTCGACACCCTCAAGGAGAAGGTATTTCGCAGCAAAGCGCGGCTCCTCCTCCTCGAAGAGAAGGTGATTCGCGGGGTGGTCTCGGGGGCCAAGGCGGTGCTGCGGCACGTCAACAGCCTCGGACCGGCCTACCGTTTGGACTCAATCACCTACTACTTCGACGGGAACCCGATCTTCCAGAAGACGGACGTCGGCACCAACGGTGCCCTGAGCAAGACCAAGAAGCAGGAGATTTTCGAGGCCAACATTCCGCCCGGGAACCACACCCTGTCCGTCTCGGGGTTGATACGCGGCAAGGGTACTGGCCTCTTTTCGTACCTCAGCGACTACAGCTTCCAGTTTTCCTCGTCCTATTCCTTCATGGCCCAAGATGGCAAGACGACGCGCCTGGACTCCGTCCTCTACAAGAAGGGCGGCGCTCTGGCGGACTACATCGAGGGTCCTGCCGTGGAGTTCAAGTTCCGCGGCGAGAAGGACAAGAAGGGCAAGGGGAACGACGACGCAGCCGGAGCTGGCGAGTAACCCGCCGGTCCGATCGAGGCAGCAGGGAACGTGACTCGAACTCCGCGACAACACGTCCTATCACAGGCTTTCGCCGGCATGGTCTTGTTGGCGTTCGTGTTCTGTGGTGGACCGGTCTACGGACAGGTTGATACGCGCGGTGCTGCACTCGACAGTGATCTGAGCTTGGTGGAGATCGAACTCATTGGCTTGGAACGACGGATTGCGGGCCTGCGGGCGGAGGTGTCCGGAGGGTCCCTTACGCGGAGCCCGCGCCTCACCACGGAGCGGTTCAACGAGGCACGTTACGCCTACCTCATCGAGGACTACGAGCGCTGCGCCCTGATCTTCTTCTCCCTGCTTCAGGCCGACGACCTCAAGAAGGACCCTCGCCAGCCACAAGCCCAGTGGTACCTGGCGGAATGCCTGTACCTCGACAACAACTTCATTCCCGCCCAGGACGTCTACAGAACCATCGTGGACGTCGGGGCGGCGCACCCCTTCTACGGGGACAGCCTGCTCAAGCTGATTGAGATCTACGGGCGTACCGGCGACGTCAATCAATTCAACTACTACTACTTCAACTTCGTCCGTTCCTCTCAGGACGAGAGCCCAACCTCGCGCCGCATTCGCTACGAGATGGGCAAGACGCTCTTCCGCCAAGGCAAGTTGCCGGAGGCCCAGGCGATCTTCTCGAGCTTTCCTCGAGGATCTACCTACACGCCGCAGGCCCGGTACTTCAGCGGGACGATTCTGGTGGCCGACGGCCAGGAGGCCTTCCTACAGGACCAGAAGGAGCTGTCTCGGCAGAAGTACCAGCAGGCCATCGCCGTGTTCCAGGAGGCTCTGACCCTCCCGACATCGACGCGGGAGCAAGAGATGGTCATGGACCTCTGCCATCTGGCTATCGCCCGCCTGCACTACGAACTCGGCGACATCTCGGCGGCGATCGCGGAGTACACCGCCATCGAATCGGACTCGCACTACTACGGCGATGCTCTGTACGAGATGGTGTGGGCCAACGTGGAGGCGGCGACCCAGGAGACAAGCACCTTCGAGCGGGCCCGCAAGTACGACGAAGCACTTCGTGCCATCGAGATCTTCGCTCTCGCCTTCCCCAATGACACCCGGGAGGCGGCGCTCCGGCTCCTTTCTGGAC
>CAZQTQ010000288.1:5174-5975 GCA_964596025.1 uncultured Rickettsiales bacterium | reverse complement strand
GGAGACCCGACCCACGGCGCAAAATCTCTTCTCCGGGCTGAAGACGGTTCAAGAAGCCATCGACGAGGCTGGCGGGGAGGAGGCCCCGTCACGGGCTCGGAGGGCAGCTCTGGCCGCAGCCAGGGACTTTGCAGAAGCCGACGTCCAGGCCTGCAAAGCCATTGGGCTGCACGGAGAACCGCTCGTTCAGGATGGTTGGGGCATTGGCACCCACTGCAACGCCGGGTGGCTAGCCTTCGTGGACTGGGGCAGCGCCCTATCGCCCGTCTTCACCGCGCACCGAGCGGGAAAGAAGCTACGAATCTTCGTCGACGAAACCCGGCCCAGAAGCCAAGGAGCACGGCTCACGGCCTGGGAACTCTGCGGAGAAGGGATCGACCACGTCGTCCTCGCCGACAACGCCTTTGGTCACTATGCCCAGCAAGGCGCCATCCAGGCGGTAATCACGGGCGCCGATCGGGTTGCACGAAACGGGGACGTGGCGAACAAGATCGGCACCTTTGGTCACGCCATAATCTGCCGCCACCTCGGCATTCCCTTCTACGTGGCTCTGCCGACGACGACCCTCGATCCGAACTGCCCATCGGGCGCCGGCATCCCCATCGAGGAACGCAGCCCCGATGAGGTCCACTACACCTGGGGGCAGGCCAAGGACGGAGAACTGGTCTCAGTTCGGACCACACCGGTTGCCTCCAAAGCAGCAAATCCCGCCTTCGACGTAACGCCGGCCGCGCTGGTCGACGGTCTGATTACGGAGCACGGCGTCTTCCCAGCCTCGACCGAAGGCATTAGCGAAATCTT
>CAZQTQ010000288.1:0-5164 GCA_964596025.1 uncultured Rickettsiales bacterium | reverse complement strand
CACTGCGCCGCCAAGTAGGGAGTCCACTGCTGCCCGGTTGACACCCCCGGAGGGCCCGCCTAGCTTGGTGGACCGCTCCGCAGGAGGCGGATCCCGCGATCACACAGGCTCCGGGGAAGCCATGGCCATCGAGCACCCACCGAATCTGGCAGACGTCACCGTCGATCAACCCATGACCTGGACCGGCGGTGGGGACCTGGACGAAGTCCTTGTCGCCCTCGCTCCGGTCCTCGCCTACGTCACGGACACCGAACTTCAGCTTCGGACTTTGAGCCCCACGCTCGAAGAATTGTGCGGGGCAAGCAAAGACGAGCTTATCGACGCCCACACTCTGCTCGAGCGGCTCTACCCCGACCCGAGCTACCGAGCCGTAGTGGAGACCATTCACCACGGCTGGGAACGCAACGAACACATCCGAAACGTCGACCTCGTGGTGGCAGACTCTGACGGCGAGCACCACACCATCTGCTGGAGTACGGGCCGCACGCGAGGGCCCGACGGAGCCACCAACGGCTACATCGCGGTCGGCCTGGACCAAACCCGGGTACGCAACCTCGAACACTGGGTTGGGCTCTTCCAAGCCTCGGCGCAGTACCTGAGTGAGGGCCTCTGTCTCACCGACCCTCAGGGCCACGTTCTGATGTGGACAGGCAGCGCCCAACAACTACTGGGGCGCAATGAGGAAGACCTCCAAGGGCGTCCGCTCGTCGACCTGGTGCCCGAGGCAGAGCGGAAGATCGTCAGCCGAGCCATCGAAGACGGCCTCAAGGACTCGACCTCCTACGAACAGGAGCTAGAACTGCTCCACGAAGATGGCTCTTCGATCAACCTCGGGATTCGTGTCTACCGCCTCGACGGTCCCGACGGCCCCATGGCCCGCATTGTCATCTTGGCCCCGCCCGATCCCATTCCCCGCTTTCAAGAGGCCATCGACACCGTCCAAGAAAGGGCCACGCGCTACCGACAAGAGCTCGAAGACGCCAAGAACCGGGTCGAAGCCGAACAGGTCCGGGCCGAAGAGTCGCGAAGCGACGCAGCGGCCTGCCGAGAGAAAGAGGAGGAGGCCCAGAAAGAAGTCCAGGCGGCGACCAAACTAGCCAAGACGGCCCGGAGCGAGACGACTCTGGCCACCCAACAGGCTGCTGCGGCAGAGGCCAAGGCGACAGAGGCACTCGAACAGGCCGATGCAGCACGAACCGACGCAAGGGAAGCCGCCGGACGGGCCGAAGAGGCAGAGGCCAAGGCGAAGGAGGCGGTCGGACAAGCCGAAACAGCAGAGTCCCAGGCGAAGAAAGCCATCGGACGGGCCGAAACAGCAGAGTCCCAGGCGAAGGAAGCCGAGGCGCGAGCCGAAGCGGCAGAAGCCGAGACCGAGAAGTTGGCTTCGCGTACTGAGACGGCAGAAGCAGAGTCCAAGACAACGGCGGAACGGATCGAAGCCCTCCAGGGCGAGAGGCAGGAAGCGCTGGCGCGAGCCGAGGAGGCCGAACGCGGGGCCAAGGAGGCGCAAGAGGCGGCAGCTACTGCCGAGAAGCGGGCCGAGGCTGCTGAAGCCCAGTCCGCAGAGACGGGTGCGAAGTTCGAGACCGCCCAAATCGCTGCCAACGAAGCGGTTCGGCAGGCTGAAGAGGCGGCGGTTGTGGCCAAGTCGGCCGAGAGCTCGGCCCGCGAAGTCTCCGAGCGCGCAGCCCAGTCCGAGAAGTCAGCCCAGGAGGAAGGCGAGGCCCGTTCAGCAGCCCTGCAGAAGCTCGAAGACCGCGCAACGACAGCTGAATTCCGGCTGACAGAGGCTGCCGAAGAACTCGCTCAGTCGCAGGAACGTGCGCAGCGCGCCGAAGCAGAACTGGAAGAGCTGCACGCCCAAGCAAGAAAGGCCATCGAGTCATCCGAAGAGCTGGAACAGCAGATTCGGAGTGCAGAGACCACGCTCTCCGGCCTGGAAGATGACGCCAACTCCGTGCGCGACCACCTCGAAGCCGAGAAAGAGCACGGTGAGCTCCTGAAGGGCGAGATGGAGGAGGCCCGACGGCGCGAAAAAGAAGCCGACCAGCGAGCGGGTCTCGCCGAGAATCGCGTACTTGAATTGGAATCCCACATCCAGGTACTCGAAGACAGCCGGAACGCATCGGCGGCCGATCTGGCGGTCGCCGCCAAAGAGACCGAACGGGCGCGCACTGAGGCTCAGCAGGCCTCAAGCGAGCGGGAGCAGGATGTCGAGGAGTGGATCCACAAGAAACAGCGGATGGAGCGGGAGCATCGCGAAGCGCTCGAGGACGCACACCGCCGTGCAGCCGAAGACCGCAAGATCCTCGAGGACCAACTCCGACGCGACATCCTCGCCGCCGAGGAGCGCGCTGAAGAGGAGCAGAAGCGAATCCAGGACGAACACCACTCCGAGCGGAAGCAATGGGAACATTTCGCAGATATCGCCCGCGGCGAAGCCCGAACGGAGCTGCGAGACGACTTGGCGCGCCTGGAACGGCGCCTGGACAGCCAGCAGAACACCCAAGCTCACTTGCCCGCCATCCGGGAGCTTGCCTTTGTCGCCGCGGACACCCGGGGGCGAGTCGTTGGCTGGAGCGGCGGCTGCTCGTCGCTGGATGGGCGCGACGAGATCAAGGCCGTCGGCGCCACCCTCCACAAGGACGTCCTCTGCCTCGAAGGGGTCAACTGGAAGAACCTCTTCGCCCGGGTGGTTATCTCCGGAAAAGTCGACGGCCTCTACACCCTCGTACGAGCCGATGGCACCCGCCGCCAGGTGCAGCTCACAGCCACCGCCATCAAGGACGCCCGGGGGAAGCCAGTCGGGCTGACCGAAGTACTCCAGGTGCCCCAGCTCGAAGGCAGCCTGGAGCAGATAGCCCTCGCCGCCTTTGGCCGCCTGTGTGTGCCCTTCCACGGGCCCCTGAGCGCCCAGGTTAAGACGAACCTGAATCTCCAGCGAGACGCCATCGCCGCGATTCAGGACCTGGGAAGCCTCGGCGCCGTCGTCCGCGACGGGGGAACCGGGGGGGACTTGGAAGCCGCGGCCCGTCGCATCAACCTCGACGAACTCCTAGCAGTCTGCGAGGCACTGATCACCCGCAGCCGCACTGCATCCCAAGAGCTGCAGGCCTCGGCCAGCGACCTTCGCACCCTCAGCAGCGGAATGAAGAGTACAAGCCCCTTCGTCCTGCGCTGGAACGAACTCGTCGACCGCTGCCTTCACGCACTGCGCTTTCACCGCGAGACCCCACCAGAGGTGAACTGCTCCTACGGCGACTCCGGCCGAGTCACCGCGGCGGGTTCCGTGGTCGTCCCCCTGGTCTTGAGCCTCCTCGAGGGCGCTCTAGCCTCAGGTGACCGGGTCACGATCACGACAAGCGCCAGTGATAGCGAGGTCCATCTGTCCGTCGAACCGGGCCTGCGGGCTGGTCCCGCTCTGTCTCGGGTACGCCTCCTGGCCATGGAAGCGGGTGGAGACTTGGACGGAGACGGCGGCGACGCGACAAAGACGACCCTTCGGCTGCCATCCCTGGACCCCCACGCCAACCCCTACGAGAGCACCACCCAGCGTGGCCGCCTGAGCTTCCAGAGCGAGTCCACGACCGGCCCACAACCGCGCGGCGGCGAGAACCAACCCTCGGATTCCGGCGACACCGCCGAAATGGCGAACGAGAAGGGTGCGGTGCGAAACATCGACGACTTGGACGAGACGCAAAGCGAGTTGCCGGCGCTGGGCAAAAACAACAGCGTGGTAGAGGTGGTGGGGCAAATGACTCCGGGCTTGACGCGGAAGTGGGGGGGCGACATGGGCCCTGATGAACCGGGGGAAGCCGGGCCGACCGCAGAAGCGAAAGCCAAGGCAAGTGAGAAGTCCAAGGCCAAGCCCAAGGCCAAGGCCAAGGAGGGGAAGAAGAAGAGGAGCAGGAAGGCACGCGCGAAGAAGGGCGTGAAGTCCGAATAGAGGGAGTTGAAGGCGGCGAGAGCCGAGCTTTCGATTGGAGTATGTCCCGTGGCCAGCGTACGTCCCTTTTCCGCCCTTCTCCCGCCGCGCGAGCGTGCCGCAGAGATCGCTTCGGTTCCCTACGATGTGGTCGATTCTGCCGAGGCCGCCGTCCTCGCGGACGGGAGGCCCTGGAGTTTCCTTCACATCATTCGCCCCGAAATTGACCTGCAGCCCGGCACCGACCTCTACTCCGATCCCGTCTACGCCAAGGCGGCTTCCAACCTCGAAGACTTGATCCGGCGAGCGCCGTACCGGCAGAGCGGGGAAGGTGCGATGTTCGTCTACCGCCTCGTCCGAAACGGGCGGCCCCAAGTCGGGGTCGTAGGAGCCTGCTCGGTGGATGAATACGACTGCGGGGAAATCGCGGTGCACGAGCGGACCCGCCAGGACAAGGAAGACGACCGGACCCGACACATCACCGAGATGCGCTGCCAGGCCGAAGCGATCTTTCTTGCCTACCGAGCCCGAGCAGAGATCGACGCTTCGGTCGAGGCAATCTGCGCAACGGCACCGATCTACGACTTCGTCGCCGAGGACGGGGTGGGTCACACCATCTGGCGGGTTCCAGATGCCGATGCCTTGGCCCTGGCTTTCGCAGAGGTCCCCCGGCTCTACGTCGCCGATGGACACCACCGGGCCAAGTCGGCCTCCCGAGCCCGGGCAACCCTTAGCAAGGCCAACCCCGACCACCGCGGCGATGAGGCCTACAACCGGGTCATGGCCGTCGTCTTCCCCGACGATCAGCTGGAAATCCTTCCCTACAATCGAGTGGTGACCGACCTGAGCGGTCGCTCCGCGGCCGCGATCTGCGAGGCAATCGCCGAGTTCGCCCCGCTCCACCCCTGCCAAGACCCAAGTCCCGCCGAGCGACACAGCTTCCGGCTCTTCGCTGACGAGACCTGGTACGACTTCACTTTGGAGCCCCTGAGCAGTTCCGTGATCGACAGCTTGGATGTCAGCTTGCTCCAAGACCGAATCCTGGCCCCGATCCTCGGCATCGAGGACCCACGGCGCGACAAGCGCGTCCAATTTATCGGCGGGATCCGTGGAACCGACGAGCTGGAACGGCGAGCAAGGGCCTCATCCGGCGTAGCCTTCAGCCTCTACCCCACCTCACTAGCGGAGCTCTTCGCCGTTGCCGACGCGGGTGCAATCATGCCGCCCAAGTCCACCTGG
>CAZQTQ010000287.1:0-5977 GCA_964596025.1 uncultured Rickettsiales bacterium | reverse complement strand
CGTTGTGGAAGGCGGCCATGGTGTTCTCGGGAGCAAGGCCGGCTCCGCCCCGGTGCGCGTGGATCTGGACGGCGGGGGCTTTGGGCGGCTCGCTCCGCGGGGAGCGTGCGCGCCCCGCGCGGCGGGGAGACTCACGGGGCTTCGGTGGGCGACTAACCGCCATGACGAGGAGCCTAGCCTGATTGGCGAGGGACCGCGCCCTGGGGCCCGATGGTGCTTCCTCCTCGCCGTCGTCCTGCTGATGCTCGGTTTCGGGGGCGGCCCCCTCGCACGAGCTGCCGGACCCACAGAAGCCACGGCGGCCACGGCGGGGGCTCCGACCCAAGACGTGGTCGATGCCGAGCGCATGCTCACGCTGAAGGTCGAACCGAAGACAGGCCGAATTTGGGGCAGTTGGCGCCTTCGATGGCAACACAAGGGGCCAGATGCCCTGGATTCGGCGCTGCTTTACCTGGTCCCAGAACACTACAGCCAGAATCTGAACCTGGACGACATCCTGAACGAACGGGTCTTCCCTGGACCCGCGGAGCCGGGGCAGCAGAGGCTCACAGAAGTCCACTGGGTCGCTTCGGACGGACGGCGTCTAGCGCTGGAACCTTCCCCACCGAACCCCCAGCAGCCCGCCCTTGCCGCCTACGCCCTCCCAGAGGCCGCAGACCCAGGGGAATGGGTTCAGCTCGAAGGGCAGGTCGAGACCCTAGTCCCCCGCCGCCACGGGAGCTTCGGCCGAGCCAAGGGCCGCATCTGGCTGAACGGCGGACTCGGCCCCCTGCTCGTCCCCTATGGACCGGACGGCGCGCCGGATCCCCAGGGACTACCTCCCGAGATGACGCAGAGCCTCTCGGCCCAAATTCCGCCCGGCTGGTCGGCCGTCGTCAACGGCACGCTGCTGGGCACCGGCCCCATCGAGCGCTCCGCCACCGGTCGGTGGTGGTCACTCACCGTCGTCCAGAAGTTGGAGACACAGGCCCTTCCCCTGGACGACGGAGCCACCCTCCTCTTCGTGGGTGCTCCCCTCGGACGCGTCCAAAAAAGGTGGCTGCGGACTTCTGCGAATGCCGTCCTCGACACCCTCAAGATGCACACTTCCCTCCCCCCGGTCGCAAGCTGGACCCTGGTCGAGACGCCAATGCGCCGCCGCCTCGTCGAGCTCGGAGAGGGGGTTCTCTTTGTCTCCGATCGGCTCCTTGAGGTGCAGCAGGCCTTCTGGCGTTTCGAAGACCTACCCCTTGCACAAGGACTCCTGGCAGACCGGCTGCGGACCTGGGTCGAGACACGGGAGACGCCGACTCACGCCCCCCTCGTACTGGACGGCCTCGCCTGGAGCCTGGTCCCGCGCTACCTGAAGCTTCGCTGGAAAGATGACCTGCGCCTCTACAAGCTGCTCAAACGCCTGTCCTTTTTTCCTCAGATCGATGTGCTGCTAGAGGCACCCATCTTCCCCTTCGCCGACCAACTCCTGGACAGTCCACACGGTGTAGATCCGCTACGCGCGGACATTCGCAGGTTCAATCGGCCGCTCCGAAGTGGGCGCCTCTGGCTGCTGGGCTTGGAAGACCGCATCGGGGCGGATCTACTCAACGCCGCTCTCCTCGGCTACTTGGCCGATGCCGACCCTCCGACGCTGCTGGATCACCTGAAGGCGACCTGCGGGTACGACGGCGATGCGATGACTCGCCGCTGGCTGGGCTCCTTCCCTCGGCTGAACCTCCGGTTGGGGCCCATCGCACGCAGCATCGAAGACGGCGGCCACCGCAGCCTCATACCCATCGAGACCGAGGTGCACGAGACAGGCGGCGAAGCAGGACCGGTCGAGGTTCGAGCCCGGAGCGGTCGCGGCAAACGAACGAAAGACTACGTACTCCAGTGGGACATGGGGGAGGGGTCCACGACCTGGGACGTGCGCTCCGAAGAGCGCATTCGCTCGGTCATCATCGATCCCCGCGGGCGCCTCCTGGAGATGGATACCGAGGGCATCAGTCAGCGCCGCGACAACCGCCGGCCGGTCCCATTCAAGATCATGGGCTACGGTCCCTTCCTTCTCGTGAGCGCAACGACCGGCGGCTACGAGGCCGTCGCCCTGCTCCGGCTCCGGCCTCGCCACGACAATCGGTTCCGGCTCCAAACGCTGGTCTACTCGAACGACGAGATCTTGCTCGGCGGGAACCTGGGCTTCACACACTCCTTTGGTCCTCGGCGCCTCGGCAGCTACCGGCGGCACCACCTCGGCCTCTCCGCCGAGCTCAGTTGGGCAAATGGAGCCTTCCGTCCCACAACCGCTCCGCTCGTCGTCGAGATGCGGCTCCGCTACATCCACGACAGCCGCTCCTGGGCCCTGTCGCCCACGCGCGGCGGTCGATTCGAGATCAGCGTGTTCGGGGGACGGGACTTCCAGCTCGCTGCACCGGACCTTCGTCCCCTGGGGGAGGCCAGCTACGTTGGGGTCGAACTCGAGGCTCTTCGCCTGTTTCGGCTTCGACCCGGCCACGTCTTAGGCCTCCGCGGAAAAGCGGGGGCGGTCTTTGGCGCCGCCAGCCATCGGCAATTCCCCCTCGGCGGAAACGACGATCTCCGCGGAGTACCCGAGAACCATCGGGTCGGGCCCTACCGCCTGGTCGCCACCGTGGAGTGGCGCCACCATTTCTTCCGAGACTTGGACCTGCGCTTCCTGCTCTCCCGCATCCGAGGCCTGCAGGGCTCCCTCTTTGTCGAGGGTGGGTGGGTCCCCAGTGATCCGGAGAAGCTGCCCCAACTAGACGATGCCGCACTGAGCATCGGCTACGGCGTCCGGGTGTTCTTGGATTGGTTCGGGTTGCTTCCGGCCATGGGCGGCATCGACGTCGCCTGGTCACCCGGCATGCCCCCAGGCCGCCTGCCCATCCCAAGCGCGCCTGAGCATTGGCCCGAGGTCCCGATTCAGGTCTACTTGGTCTACTCCCAAAGCTTCTGACCCCCGGCAGGCACTAATGCTCTCTCTTTCCCCCCGCCCCCTCGCCCTGCTCGCCTTGCTGCTCTGCGTTCCCCTCCTAGCGGGCTGCGCCACGCTCCGAGCGGAGCGTCAGTACAAGAACAACGTCCGCAAGGTCTTGAATCAGGCGAAGAGTCTCTTGGGACAGAGCAAGATCCGAGCCCACGGCGAGTCCTACCGGGCCGACTGCTCAGGATTCATCACCGCATGTTTTGCCGCGGCCAAGGTCGACCTGACCAACTTTGGAGTCGGTGGATCTTCGGGCACCGAGATCATCTACAAATCCCAGCGCAAGGACCGGCGGGTCCGTCAGGTCAAGCGCCCCAAGGCGGCCGACTTGGCCTTCTTCCACAACACCCACGACCGAAATCAGAACGGACTGCGGGACGACCGCTTCACCCACATCGCTCTCGTCGACAAGGTGGACAAGGACGGAACGATCCACCTCATCCACCACTCCTCGGGCAAAGTGCGGGGCGACGTGATGAACTTGGTGCACAAGAGGGAGCGGCGGGACCCCAAGAGCGGGAAGACCTGGAACGTTCCGCTTCGTCGCGGCCGAGGGCGTATTCTGACGAGCCAACTCTTCTACCGCTTTGCCCGGCCCCTTCCCAAGAAGAAGAACTAGGCCCATGACTCGACTTCAGCCTCTCCGCCTCCTTCGGCGAACCGGTCCCCTGGCCCTCCTCCTGGTCGGGGCCCTCCTGATCTCCTCCTGCAGCTCCGAGGATCCCGGAGACGATGACGACGACGACGCCACCGGCGACGACGACGACTCCGCCGAGGGAGACGACGACGATTCCGCGGCAGCGGCGATGTCGCCTGACCCGGTTCGGGCGCGCTACGACCTGACAGCCGACTCCATCGAGCTGAGCTGGACGGCATCGGGAACGGGGGCGACCTATACCGTCGAGGCGGACCTCGGCAGCGGCGCGGTAGAGGTCTGCACGGGGAAAGCCGTCGGTTGCTCGGTCGAAGCCAGCTCGGGAGGCTACGGTGAGGCCTACGCCACATGGACAGTCACCGCACACGGCATCGACGGGAGCCAAGAGGCGGCAACCGGGAGGACGGACAGCCTCCACCTCGTCCAAGAGATCTGGGCAAAAGAAACAACCGCCGAAGATCCTCTGCCCTTCGGAACCGCAGCCGGCGAATTCAACACGCCCGTAGGCATCCATGTCGGGGGCGACCGGGTCTGGGTGGCGGAACAGCAAAACCATCGGGTCCAGGTGTTCACCTTGGCCGGCCTGTACCAGGGCAACCTCCCCAGCGGCTGGACCCAGCCCATCGGCAGCAGCGAAGAAGGAGAGCTCAATGCTCCGCGCAGCGTCGCGTTCACTGAGGAGCAAGTACTCGTAGCCGACTACGCTAACCACCGCATCCAGCCCTTCAACGCAGACACATGGGCGGCCCAGAGCCCGATGGCCGCCAGCACGAGCGCCGGGGGCGAGGACGACGGGGAACTGAAGCTGCCAACCGGCGTCGCCGTCGCGCCCGACGGGACGATCCACATTACTGAGGCTGGCAACAGCCGCATCACGATCCTCGACGGCAAGGGCAGCTTTGTTCTCCACCGCAGCGCAGTCGGGGGCGAGGCCCTGAACAGCCCCGCCTCGCTCGTCTACCTGGAGGCAATCGACCGAATGGCGGTGGCCGATGGAGGCTCGCTTCTGCTCTACGCGACGCAGTCCGGCGACGAAGAGGTGATGGACCTACTCGCAGACGACAGCCCAAGCAGCCTGGGGAGTCCCTGCCTCACCGCATTCGGTGAGTTTCTTGTGCCGATCGACGGGGGCACGACCACGGCCGGCTCTGACGGGCATCGTCTGGCAAAGGTCAGCTCCGACGGAGACGAAATCCAGTCGATCGGAGGCTGGGGGGTGGAAGAGAGTCAATTTTTCCGCCCGACCGCCTGTGCGAGCCTCCCGTCGGGCGATTTTCTGGTCACCGACGCCCTCAATCACCGGGTCGTCCGACTCGGCCCTTAGAACCTCTATTCGGGTCACAGGAATCGGGTCGAAGCCTCTATTGTCGTATGCCCCGAGCAAGAGCGCATTGGATACGAAATCGCCCAGGTTTCTTAGGACACTAGACCCCCACCAAGATCCTGAGCTATGACTACCGTTCCGGTGCCGTGGATTGGACCTGGCCCCGGAGTCGGTGAGCTGCTCTGGAGGGGTTCCAGGGTGTTGTTCACCCGCAGGGGATCCCATGCCTCAAGGCCGCAGTTTCTTCCGCCTCCTTGCCCTCCTTAGCCTGCTCGTTCCGAGCGCCGCAGTCGCCCAAGTCAGCGGCGGGCCGGACGCATCGGGCTATTCGTACTCAGACGGCACGTCTGCGTTCGTACCGCTGGCCTCTCTCGGTTTGACCGACCTGGCCTTGGGTGATGAAGGGGAGGCGAACGTCACCCTCCCCACCACGGGTGACTGGTCCGGGGGCTTCTCGTTCTACGGCAACTCCTACACCCAGATCCGGGTAGGGGCGAACGGCGGCGCGTCCTTCGACACGTCCACCTCGATTGCCTACTACAACCGCGCGCTTCCTTACAGTTCCTCTGCGCCCGACTTGGCGATCTTCTGGGACGATATGTATGCCGGTCCCGTTTACGGCGGAACCTACACCTACCACGACACCACAACCGACCGGTTCATCATCTCCTGGGAAGGTGTCAGGCACTACTACTCATCGGGAGGCCTCTCCTACCAGATCCAGCTCCTGCCCGGCGGAGGCATCGAGTTCCACTACGACGACGTCACCATCTCGTCGACCTATTACACGAATGGAAGGTCTGCAACGGTAGGCATTCAGGACGATGTCGGCGGCACTGCGGCGAGCGGTAACTACCTCGAGTACTCCTACAACCAGATCGACGCCCTCCAAGACGACTGGTCGCTGAACTTTGTCCAGTGCTTCGACGTCGATGGGGACGGCTTCTACGACTCCGCATGCGGCGGTCAGGACTGCAACGACGATCCCAGCCCCATCGATTCATCCAGCGGTGATGACGAC
>CAZQTQ010000286.1:0-5979 GCA_964596025.1 uncultured Rickettsiales bacterium | reverse complement strand
CGACGGCACGCGAATCCTCGTCGGCTCATCCTTTGAGATGCCGATCGCGAATCCCGGTCTGCTGATCGCGGCAATCGACTGGCTTGCTGCCGACGAAACCCTGCTGGCAATTCGCCCGAGGCTGTCCCCTCCCCCCTTCTTGGACTTCCCCGATGACTTCCCCACGGAACGGGTCAAGCAGGCCAATGTCCTGGGCATCCCACTGCTCGTCCTGCTCGTCTCCGGCATCCGGCTGCACCGACGTTGGCGAGGAGGTGTTACTTCGCAGAGTGATTCGTCGGCCGTGGATTCGAGATGAGCTTGAACCTCCTCAACCGCTGGCTCCTCGCCGCTGTGGTCCTCTTCGGCCTCGCTGCCGGTGCTCAGTGGTGGGAGGCAAGACAACCTCAGCTCGCTCTGTGGACGCTGGGACCGGTCGTCGAAGATGAGGCGACGGCCATCTTCATCCGCTCGGCCGAGGGCAGGCTGCGGGTCGAGCGAGGCGAGGACGGATGGCAATTGACAGAGCCCATACGCACACCGGCTGACCCCCGAAAGGTCGAGACCTTCTTCAAGGACTGGAGCAAGATCCTGGAGCCCGACTTGCGCCTCCTCGAAGTCGCGACTGACCGCGACGTGGCGCTCTATGGACTCGCAGAAGGAGAGCGCATCGAGGTCCGGGTGGAGGGCGCACAAAGCAGGCTCTTCGAGGTCTACATCGGCAAGTCCACAACCGGCGGCAGCCACTACATTGCCCGTCCTGGCGACCCCGGAGTCTATCGGGGCCGGGTGGCCGGAGGCTTTCGGACCAAGGCCGAACTCGATTATTGGCGCGACAAGCAACTCATCCCCTTTCCCAAGGACGACTTCGCCGAGATTCGCCTGACAACGCTTCATGGCAACCAGCACTACCTCCGCAAGAAAGACGAGCGCGGGGCCTCTTGGGAAGCCGTAGTGCCCGAGGGCTTCGAGGCATCCAACCGGGAACTCGATGCCATGGCACGCAGCCTCTTCAACCTGCGGGCCAAGGAGATATTCGACGGGGACGAAGCCCAAGCCGAGCGTCCGAAAGCCGGACTGGACCGTCCGCGAGCCGAAGTCGTGGTCCGCTCCCTATCCGGCAAGGAGCGAGGCCTCTACTTCGGCGGCGAGGGGCCCGGGGAGAACACCGTCTACGTCGAGATCGAGGGCGATGACCGACTGTTTCTCGCGGGGGCCTCCGTCCTCCGCATGCTGGAGAAGGACTTGGAGTCCCTCCGCGATCGGACGGCGCTCGCCTTCCACCGCAACGACGTCCTCCGCATCCACCTGCACCAAGGAGCGAAGACCCTCACCTTCGTCCCGGTGCCGCCCCAGGGTTGGGGCTACGAAGACGGCAGGTCGATTCCCACCAAGAACCAACGGAAGCTCGACCTAGCACTGAACACCCTGGGCGCACTGGAAGCGAAAGAAGTGCGGCGAGGCAAGCGCCTCGGCCTCCCCGCCTCGGCTCCCCGAGTCATCATCCAGACTGGAAGTGGGACCCTGGAGCTTCGCATCGGCAAGCAAGAGGAAGACGGGACCTACCCGGCGGAGCGGGTGGGGCAAAAGGACATCTACATCGTGCGGCGGGTGGTTATTGACCGGCTTGCGGCCCTCTTCGAAGACGGAGCCAAGTGAGACCCGGCTACTCGTCGGGCTTCTCGTCCCCGCCCCAGATCGCTTCGGCATCCGGCATCTGATCGTCCCGAATTCCCTGGACGAGGATGCGGAACTCGACCCGCCGATTGGCGTCGCGTGCCTTCTCGCTGCTGTTGTTCAATACGGGCCGGGTCTCGCCGTAGCCCGCGGCCTCCAGTCGATCGGCGGCGATCCCTCGCTCGGTAAGGCTCCGCAGAACCGATTCGGCACGGCGCTGGCTCAGGCGGAGATTGTAGTCGTCGCGGCCCACGTCGTCGGTGTGGCCTTCGATCCGCACCGTCAGGATGTCCGGGTTTTCGACCAGAACCTCGACCACGGCGTCGAGGACGGCGTCGGACTTCTTCAGGATCCGGCGCCGATTGGTAGCGAAGTAGACCGGATCAAGGATCACGATTCTCTCGGAGGACCGAACGGCCAGGATCTCGTCGGGACAGCCGTCGTCGTCTTTCACTCCGTTGACCTCTTCGGGCTCGTTGGGACAGAGGTCGTCGTCGTCTAGGATGCCGTCATCGTCGTTGTCGGGGTCCGGGCAACCGTCTTGGTCCTCCCAGCCGTCGAAGGACTCCGGCACCATCGGGCACTCATCCTGATCGTCGGGGATGGCGTCCTGGTCGTTGTCCAGCTCGGCGCAACCGTCCTCGTCCTCGAAGCCATCGAGGTCCTCAGGATCCAGAGGGCAGCCGTCTTCCGTGTCGACGACCCCGTCCTCGTCGTTGTCCAATTCGGGGCAGCCATCTTCGTCCTTGAAGTCGTCTAGGTCCTCCGGATCATTGGGACAACCGTCGACAGTGTCGAGGATGCCGTCCTGGTCGTTGTCGAACTCCGGACAGCCGTCCTCGTCCTCGAACTGGTCCAGGTCTTCCGGGATGCTCTTGCACTGGTCCTTGGGATCCCGGATGCCGTCCTTGTCCCGATCGATGGCCTCGAAAATGCCCCACGAAACCCCGACGAATGCACGCAGGTCCGTGGCGCCAAAGCCACCCGTGAGGCCGCGTCCAATGCCGCCGTAGATGCTGATGTTCGGGTTCTTGAAGGTGTAGCGGACACCCAGCAGCAGCTCCAGAGGGCTGTGTGCCATGTCGAAGAAGCGCTCACTGCCGTCCTTGTCGTTGGGCCCGCCGGTCACGCTGCCGTCGATTTCCAAGTTGATGTCGAGGCGGTCAACGATGGGACTCACCCCGACGCCAGCACCGTAGGTCATCTCGTGTTCGGTGGTCAGATTCGCGAGGGAAGCGCGGGGGTAGATGCCGAAGCCCAGGTTTGCGGCAAAGTGGATGCGCTTCCACTGCTGCGATACGACCGCGCGGGCGCCAATCCCGGGAAGGCCTCGGCCCAGGCCGGCCCGCCAGGTCCCAGTCGGAAGGGTGAAGAAGATGTTCCCCACGACACCAACCGGATACTTCGCGCCGTCCAGGGGCCGGAGGCGGGTCTCGATGCGGATGTCCCCAATGCCGTAGGGCACCTCCTCCTGGGGAATGCTGGCACTGCTCACGAACGGCGTGGTGATTGGCACCTGCATGAAGGGGAAGTGCAGGCCAACTTCCCACCAGTCGAAGATGCCGAAGGCACCAGTAATGTCGCCGCCTACGATGCCATCGACGATGCCGAACTGACGGCCGAATCCCTGACCCTCGAGGCCAAGACCCTGGCTGTTCACCTCGAGCGGGTGGAGTCCAAAGTTGAAGTGGATGGCGGCTGCCGGTCGAAGCCGGGGCAACAAGGTGGCGTCGTGGATCAGGATGAAGTTGTGGGTGTCGGTGACCGGCTTGAACTGCTGTATGTCGATGGACGGCTCGCCGGCCTGGGCTATGGGCGCCATTGGTACTGCGACGAAGAGCAGAAGCAGCAGTGCAAGTCGTAGGCGCAAGAAAACTCCAAGGCCAAAAGGCGCGGACACGATACATCCATTGAGGGGGGCGCGGGTGGCGACTACCCTTCAGTTTCGGGTGCGACAGGCGGGCCCTGATACCGGCTCGCCCGACTCGGCTCCATGTGTTACCTTCCGGCACCCCCCTTCGCCAAGGGAGCGTTGCAGCCCGGTCGAGGGTCTCATCCACCCCGTCCGCCGTCCAAGAGGGAAATACTTTGTCCAAGTACCTGGGCCAAAAGATTCGCGTTGTGACCGCCGAGATCAAGCGGGACGGCCGGTACCTCATTACTCAGCGTCTGCCGAGCAGTACCTTGCCACTGCTGTGGGAGTTCCCTGGAGGAAAGGTGCCCGAGGGTCAACAGCCAGACGATGTGCTCCGGCGCTTGCTTCGGGAGAAGCTCGGTGTCATTGCCGAGGTGGGCGATCTGGTGATGGAGGTCGTCCACGAATACGACCACTACGCCGTCGATATGCAGGTCTACCGCTGCTACATCCCCGAAGAGCAGGACCTCGAGTTGCACAAGATCCACGACGCCCGATGGGTTGCACCGTCGGACTTCGCGAACTACGACTTCCCGGGGGCGGACGAGCAGACCTTGACCTCGTTACTGGAATTGGACGTCCGTCCCGAAGGTGACACCACCATCAATTAGCGGCGCGAGGAGGCGATGACCCCTTCTAATCGTCAGCCGTCCCACGAGGACAGCGTGCACCCCAACTGGACCCGATTCAGCGCCGTCTCCTTGGCGCTGATTGCCCTCGATCAGGTCACCAAGATCTGGGTGAGAGCAGCCTTTCCCATCGATCAGTACGGGCGGGCCTTGTCGCCGGACGGCTCGCGACTGGCCAGGCCGCACAAGGTCGAGGTCATCCCGGGGCTCTTCGACCTCGTCCACGTCGAGAACAAGGGCGCGGCCTGGGGAATCCTGGCCAACCACGAGTACCGCATCCCATTCTTCGCCCTGGTGACCGGGATTGCCATGACAGCAATCCTCTTCTATTACAGGCAGTTGCGGGACGACGAGGCGCTGGTCGGCTGGTCACTCACCTCCATCTTCGCCGGAGCGATGGGCAACTTTATCGACCGCATGCTCTTCCACAAGGTGACCGATTTCCTCGACTTCTACGCCAGTGGAGCGGCCGCGCCCTACGTAGCAAAGGTACTCGGCTCAGCGCACTGGCCAGCTTTCAACGTCGCCGACAGCTGCATCACCGTTGGGGTCACGATCCTCGCGGTACACGCTCTCATCCTCGAGCCCCGGATGCGAAAACGACTCCAAGCGGGCACGGGGACTGGGAGCGCAGAGCCCCCGAGCGAGGGTCCGGTCGAGGGTCTGGACGAGGGTCTGGACGAGCCGACAGCCTCGTCTGAGACCCAACAAGACGGCGTCTGATGCACCACAGGGGTGTCTTCGCGATCCTGCCGGCGGCGATTCTCCTCGCCGATCAACTCAGCAAGGCCTGGATTCGGGTGTCGCTGCCGCCGCCGGGAAGCGGCCAGAGCGAGAAGCTCGTCATCATCCCGAAGTTCTTCAACATCATCTCTGTGCGCAACAAGGGTGCTGCCTGGGGCCTCTTTGCCGAGTCGGACTACCGCCTCGCTTTCTTCGCCACTGTGACCCTCTGCGCCTTTGTCCTCATCGGGACCTACGCCCGCCAGCTGCGGGCAGGGGACCGAATGCTGGCCCTGAGCCTGGCGGCAGTGCTCGGCGGGGCGATGGGCAACTTCGTCGACCGCCTCCTCTATGGCGAAGTTACTGATTTCCTTCAATTTTTTGCTAGCGGGCGGCCCGGCGTTTGGTGCGTGCAGACCTTTGGAAGCCGCTACTTCCCCTCCTTCAACGTGGCGGATATTGCCATCTGCTGTGGAGTGTTCGGCTTCGTGATTGCGGCCGCCCTCGCTCCTCCCCTGCAAGACGATTCGGCCGCCACCCCCGGGAACGAGGAGTCAGCGGCCGCTCCCCCGCAGGACGATTCAGCTGCCACGCCGGAGATGAAGGACTCAGCTGCCCCTCTCCGCACCGAGGGCGAGACGCCATGAACCCGTGGCTGCTTCGCCTCCCGCTGGGCGATGTCCAGGTTGTGGTCTCGGCTTACTTCGCTTCGCTGATGCTGGGGCTCCTCTTGGCCATGGAGGTCTCGATTCGGGAGGCCCGTCGGAGCGGAGAGCCGCCCCTCTTGATCCTTCGCATCGCCGTCCCCGCCATTCTCGCGGGGCTGGTCGGCGGCCGACTCGGTCACGTCCTCCTCGTCAACCCTGGCCGGTACCTCGAGAAGCCAACCGCTGTCCTTCAATTCTGGGAGGGCGGCATGGTCCTCTACGGCGGGCTCATCCTCGCCGTCCTCTGTGCCGTTCTCCTCATTCGTCGGGCGGGCGCGTCGCTGCCTCGGATGTGCGACATCATGGCCCCCGCCGTGGTGGTGGGAATCGCAGGGGGTCGATTGGGGTG
>CAZQTQ010000285.1:4413-5992 GCA_964596025.1 uncultured Rickettsiales bacterium | reverse complement strand
CCCTCAATGCGACGCCGGGGCGAGGCTTCGCCGCCAGACCTCGTGTTGGACATCGCACCGGCCGCCATCGCTTCAAGGTCAGCGGCCCAGGAGAACCGCGAGCAGCGGCGGACTCGAAGGGAGGGCGGTCAGGGACTGCGGTCGGAACGGAGCGGCGGTAGTAATGCGACTGGCTCAGCTGCCCCGGCGCCGAGCCCTTCGGTACGGGCCGCCGGCGGATCAGCCGCGCTGGTGCCGTCCCCGCAACCAGCTGAGGATGTGAGTGAGGAGCCCTCCCGCTCCGTGGCGCCCGAGCCGCCTCGCAAGTTCGTCACCAACAGTGGTGTCGGCGTCACCAGTGGTGTCGCCGTCGAGTCCGAGGAGCCCGTGCGGAAGCCGAGAGGATTGCAGGCGACGGCGGCGCCGTCCCGTTCCACCGAGCGCAGTAAGCCAGCCCCCCCGCCGAGCAAGGCCCCCGTTTCCGTCAGTGTGTCGACTCGATCGAGCGGCCGTCGGGGAGATCTAGCGGCGTCGAGTGCAGCGCTGGGCACCTCCGAACGCTTCCGCATCCGCAAGGTCAATCCGCGGGTGGTCACACGAGGCGAGGAGAGCCTCATCGTCCAGTTCGACGCCGAGATTCGGGGCATCGAAGATGCTCGGGTCATCCTCTTTGTCCGACCCCGGGGTTCGTCGTGGCTGGAGCGCCCGATGAAGGCACGAGGCGATGGGCGCTGGAGCATTCGCTTGACCTTCCCCCGGAGCGCTCGTGGGGACACGCCTTTCTACGTCGAGGCCCGAGAGCTCAGCGACTCGAAGAGAATGCGGGCCTACGGGACACGCGAATACCCCATCGAGTATCGGGTTCAGTAGCCCGGCCCGCCGCCTACCAGCGGGCGCTCCGCAGCATGACCTGGTAGGTCGCGCAGTCCGTTCCCCGAGGAAGCCCGACGGTCTGGCGCTCCTCTCCCCGTCCGGGGATGGTGTCGATCGACACCGCGAAGCTACGTCCAGCACAGGCGACCTCCACCACCGCCTCACTGACGTGCACATCCGCTCGGTTGACCACCCGCACCTCGACTTCGATGCGGCCGCTCCGCCAGGCTGTCGCCGTCGAGGTGATGTCTAGCCAGTGGGCCAGGTCGAGGTGTTGGTTGGCTCCGGAATCGAGGGCACGGAGCGCGACTTCCCTCTCTTCGGGCCGCAGGGTGAGGTCGAAGCGACCGGTGATGTTGAGACCCAGGAGGCCCTCTACCTCTCCTTGGGCACAGCTGTCGCAGGCGGCCACGCTAACGCGCTCCAGGACCAGTCCGTCGAGTTGGACACCGTCCAAGAGAACCACGGGGGTGTCGATGACGCCGTTGGCCGTGGTCAGTTGGGCCCGGGGAGCGTCGGAGGGGACCTGTACGCCGATCTGTTCCAGCGCTGCGTGGCTCAGGGTTGTCAGGGTGGCGCCGGTATCGAAGAGCATGGGCAAGTCCACCACCCCCTGCGGGGTGAGAAAGCCGATTTGTACCTGCATGCTGGGCTGTTCCCCTACAAAGGGGAGCACGATGAGCGCTTGTTCGTCCTTCTCTGCTGCCCCGTCGAATGCCGCTTCGGC
>CAZQTQ010000285.1:0-4403 GCA_964596025.1 uncultured Rickettsiales bacterium | reverse complement strand
CAGGTGTTGCTGTGGCTTGGGCCTCTGGTTTCTTCTCTCCCTCGGATTTCCAAACGGTCCACGGCGTGGCCGGTGGTGCTTCAGGCCCCCCAAGGAGGCGCTCTGTGGCTTCGGCCACGACTTCGGCCCCTAGGACGAGCTCCTTGGGCCAAGGCTTGGTGACCACTGCCAGGCCGTTGGTCATCGCCGGTCCACGGGCGCCCGGCAGGTAGTAGGGCATCCCTATGAGCAGTGCGGAGGACCACAGCCAGGTCGCCAGGGCGTAGGCGGAGACGCTTCGTCCCAAGAGGGAGCCGATGCCCAAGATGGGGATGGCCACCAAGATCGTCGCTCCGATCCAGGCTGCGGGCTGGCTGAGGCCCCCGCTGAGACCGAGGCCAAGGACGGTCGCAAGCGCCATGCCGAAGGGGGCGAGGCCGCCCAGCAAGACGAGGAAGGAGCCCAGCGGCATCCGTCGATCCGGTGCGGTGTAGACGCGATTGTAGCTGTCTTCGGACATGCTCAGGCGGGTTGCTTCAGCCCGGAAGCAATGCGTTCCAAGCTGATTTGGGTGGACTTGAGGGCCGTTTGGGCGGTGTAGGGGCAGCGTCCTGACTGGGAGGTGAGTTCGTTGAGGTAGCGTCCTTGCTCGACTTGGGCCTTGTCTTTGTGGAATGGAATGTAGGCCATCTGTCCCTTGAGGCGCTCCGTCGGTGCGGCTCGGTACTCCAGCTTTTCTCCAGTCTCCGTATTCCTCACCCGTAGGGCGTCGCCCTCTTTCAGCCCCAGTGCCTCTGCCAGGGCCAGCGACAGGTAGAGCGGGTGTTCCTCGGGCATGTCCTTGGCGGGGGTGGCTTTGCCGGAACTGAAGGACTGGATGGAGAAGCGGACGGATGCCGGCCGGGCCGACATCGAGGAGCGTCCCGAGTTCAGGATGATGCCCTGGGGCAGGCTCAGGTCCTCTTCGGTGGGATGGAAGAAGCGGAAGGGGCGGGTGCGTCCAAAGACGTCAGCAAAGGGATGGTGGTTTTCGTCTTCGGTGGCCAGCACATAGCGGGTCTCCCCGACCCCGCCGTAGATGATGTCTCCCGCCTCCACGAGCTCCATCCAGGCGATAGGACTCCCGTCTGCGTGGCAGGGCTGACAATACAAGGTGCCCAGTCGTCCCTCGCCCCCCCGGGTGTAGTCCAATACCCGCTCCCAGAGATGTGGCCGGCTGACTTCCCCGTCGTAGCGAGGAAGGCCTCCCCCTTCGCTGGGGTCCTCGAACCGCTCTTTCAGGTAGCCACTTTGGGAGTGGAAGCCCAGGTCCGGATGCACCATACGCAGCATGGAGTCCGATCGGATGCGCTTGGAGATCTCCGCCATCGCGTCGTAGAGGATGGTGGCGTCGGTCCGCGTCTCCGGTGCTCGCTGGCGACGTGGTGTCGAGAGGGACATGCGCCACTCGCCGTTCTGGTAGAGCTTCGTCGCCGCCGCGTGCGGGGGCGAGGGGATGACGAGGTGGGCGTGGCGAAGGCTGTAGGGGTCAGGGATGGGGTCGACCACCACGATCGTCGTGTCTTCGGACTCAAGCTTCTTCCGCCAGCGGTTGCGGTCCATCATGTTGGCTTCGAACTGGGTGCCAAAGGTGATGATGAGTTCGCGGTCGAAGCCGCGGTCGTCGCTGTAGTCGAGCACGGGTCGGGGCTCGTCTCGGACGGCGAGCTCGTAGGCGTCGTCGGGCAAGCCCATGCGACGGGCCGCGTCCACCGCCCCCTCGTCGTTCATCGGGACGCGTCCGAAGAAGAAGTCCCGGTTGAGGCCCATGACCTCTGACTCCGCATTGATCTGGCCGGGGATGCGCAGGGTGCCGCCAGCGGGGCTGCCGTTGGGCCTCAGGCCGTACTTGCCCACCATTGCCATCGCATTTCCCCACAGGCAGTGTCCCACCGCCCCCTTGGTCTGGCTGAGGCCCACTGAGGGAATGTTGATGGGGACGCTGTCAGGCGCAGCGATGCGCGCCGCAATGGCTCGTATGCCCTCAGCCAGGCGTTCTGCGTAGCGAGGTTCGGGGGCGATCCGTTCGGCCACGGTGTCGGGGGCAAAGCGCTCGCTTCGGGCCAGGGTCCGGTAGGCGCGCCAGGAGCGCGAGTCGGCGAAGCGATCTAGGAAGACTTGGTCCACCGCTTGGTGCTGCCACAGGATCTCGTGCGCGACGGACAGCGCGAGGTGAGGATCGCTGCCCGATCGCACGAGCAGCACCCGCTCCTCCCCGAGGCGCTTGGCGATCAACCGGGCCGAATCCGACTCCATGACGTCGATGAGGTAGGCGTCCAGCTCCTTGCGGGCGAAGAGTCGATTCCAGGCGCCGGGGTGGGTGATGACGCCGTTCCAACCGTTCAGGACAAAGAAGCGATTGGGACCATCCAGGGCACCATCGAAGGTGAGGAAGGGGCCCTCTTGGCCGGTCAGCATCTCGTTGTGGACCGCCCCAGCGTTCAGGCAGTGCTCGGCGTTGCCCGAGATGTTGCGCACCCCGAGGAGGCGGAAAATCTCCTGCATCGCAAAGATCGTGAAGTAGTCGATCTGCCCGCAGCTGTACACGAGGATCTGGGTGTCGGGATCGCGGTGATCGAGGACGAGATCGGCCAGTCGCTCGATGGCTTGCTGATACGAGACGGCTCGCCGCTTGCTCGCGTAGCGGTCCAGGATGCTGGGTCGAAGGTGGATGGGAAAGACCACGCCCTTCATGCCCGTAGACAGGGCCAACTTGGAGCAACCGAGGGTTGGGGACCTCTGGCCGACGCGACCGAGGGTGGCCTTCGTCGTGCCTTGTCCCTTCCTCTTGGCTCCAGCCTTCTTGCCCCGGTCCCGGCGGCTGGTGTTCGGCTGGCCAACGTCGCCGCCGTCGCCGACGCCGCAGTAGCCACAGGACAGCCGCCCAGCCAACACCTCGTCGTGGAGCTTGGGCGGGAGCACGTGGCGGGGGATCCGGTCGATTGCCTCGAGCTGGCCGGTGTGCTGGATGGTCTCGAGTCCTGTCTCAGTGCTCTTCCTGGTTTCCTGGCCTTCGTGGAGATCCCGAGAGGAAGTACGTCGCTTCTTGGCCGCCGGGCTGAGGGGGTCGACGGCCGCCGCGACGGGCTGGAGTGGAGCGTCGGGGGTGGGCGGAACCGCGGGAGATGCCGGCGGCGGGGTCTGGCCAGTGCCGGCGGGTGGCGGTCGTTGGATGAATGCCGGCGTTTCCGGGACCGCGGTGGCAGCCGCCGGTACGGCATCACCGACGGGAGTCTTCTCGCCGAAGACCGGCTGGAGCAGGCCCTTGGCGACCTGGCGAACCGGGCTTGGGAGCGAGGGACCCACTCGGCGCGCGAGTCCGCGCAGCATGCTCCTGCCCCGCCCCCGCCGGCTCGGCCTGGGCGGGGGAGCCGGCGCAGCCGGGGCCGGGGCCTCGTCGGGCCCATCGGCAAAGAGAGAGGGGATGCGCCCCTCAGCGTGGTTGGGATCCTTGCTCACGACCTCTCAATCCTCTGCATCAAGGATAGCCGCAAGCATGCGGGGCCATGAACTCTCGAGTCTCTAGGGGTGCGGTCTGGGTAGACGGGCCCGCAGTCCGCGGGGCTTCAGTCGGTTTCGTCGGAGGCCTCGTCTTCTTCGAGGAGGCCTACCGGGAGGGCGGCACCCTCGTCTTTGGGCGGAGGTCCTCTTCGCAGGGGTTTCTCGGTGGGCTCGGGTGGGTGGAGGTGCTCGCCGGATGATCCGTGGTCGCCCAGGCCGCCTCCTCCTCCGCCGGCCTCGGCCGGCGCCTCCCTGCGGTCTCTGGGCCGCTCGGCAGCCGGTGCCGGCTTCCTCGCGGCATCGTCGCGGCGACGTGCACTGGGTTCTGTTTTGCTCTCGCGTTCGGATTTCTCGGGATCGTCTTTGCCCAGAACCTCATGTCCGCTCAGCCGCTTGCGGACCGACTTCTCCCACTCCTCGACCGGTGGCTTGAGTTGCCGGATGACGAGGTCGATGCGCCGGTTCTTGGCCCGCCCCGACGCGGTCTTGTTCGTAGCGATGGGGTGGTGCTCCCCCAGCCCGACTGCCGACAGGACCTCGGGGTCCACTTTGTACTGGTCGACGAGCGTGGTGACGACAGCGGTGGCACGGGCCGCGCTCAGGCCCCAGTTGTTGCCGTGGCGTCCGCCTGAGAGGGCCATGTTGTCCGTGTGTCCTTCGACCTTGATCTCGATCCGTTCGAACTCCTGGAGCTTCTCCATCACGGGCTTGAGCAGCTCGATGGCTTCGCTCTTGAGGACCGCGCTGCCTGAGGCAAAGAGCCCCGCTGACATCAGCGAGACCACGAGGTCTTCTTCTCGCTGGGTGACGTCGACGAGGGCCTCCAGCTCGGGGTCGAGGATGTCTTCCATATCCTCAGTCGCGTCACCGGCGAATTTTTCGCG
>CAZQTQ010000284.1:0-6000 GCA_964596025.1 uncultured Rickettsiales bacterium | reverse complement strand
CCGCAATGTGAAGCCCACGCCCGTCCGAGCTGAGCCCCATGGGGATGATGGGGTCCCCCACGCGGCTCAGGCTACCAGTCCCGCTACCCAGGCCCAGACCAAGATCGGCCTCGACAACCCAGATACTTCCGTTGGCCTGCAACTCGACATCCAAGAGGCTGTTCGCGGACGAGAAGACCTCGACCAAGGTCTCGCCCCCGTCGGTGGTGACCAAGAGGTGTTCGGTCAAGGCGGCGTTGACCCGAAACCAGGCCGTCGCGCCGTCGTCGGAGACCGCCACGGCATACAAGAGGGTCTGTGCAACCTCATCCACCTCGAAGTGGAGGGCCTGCTCCGTCCAACTGAGGCCACCATCGAGGCTCCAGTAGCTCCAAACCCCAAGGGGCGACGTCCAGTACGCCGTGGCGACGAGGAGCTGGGGATTCGCGGGCGAGACCTCCAGGCTAAGGAAGAGGCGATCCGGCTCTTGAAGGGAGGTCGGTGTCCAGCTCGCACCTCCATCGTTCGAAACAAAGACCCCGTTGGTGACATTTTCGCCGAGAGTCGCCGTCGCCGCGAATGCCCGACTCCCGTCCTCCGCGTCGACGGCGAGATCTGTGACCTGCTTGTCACTCAGTCCACTCACCGCCGACCAGAGGCAGCCATCCTCGGTGCGGTACAGGGACTCGCGGCTGTCGCTGCCCTGCTTCGCGGAGGCCAAGAAGCCGAGGATCGCACCGTCCCGGGTCACCCGGAAGCGGGGCAGGGTGATGGATCCCGGCTGGGTAATGGCCTCGTGACACATCCAACGAAGACTCACGCCATCCTCGCTCTCCAGGAAGCCGTAGCTTACCTCAAGCCAGAATCCGGTCTCGTTTCCCGACTGCAGTTGGACATCAACGGTCTGGGGGAAGGCACCAGCGTGAGCCCAAGAATCTCGAGCCAGGCTGCACTGCAGAACCGCCACACCCAGGAAGACGACGAGGACTGGTACGGAACATCTCACGGAGGCCGCCTCGGAGCCGGGCTCTATTTGAACGCCACCAGGCCCCGCTTCAGTCCATCGCGAACAATGGCGACGAATTGGTCTTCTGGGACCGCAGGGACAAGGGTCTGGAGCTGACGCAGGGTCGTGGAGCCGTCCATAACTACGAGGACCATGGGCGCCATGGCGTCAAGACCATCGACCCCGATGATCGAGGCCTGACCGCCCGGCAGGTACGGGATACGCGCCCAGGGGTCGCCTGGCTGCGCAGGAGGAGGGCTGGGGTTCGCGGCGGCTGGAGGCGCGGCGGCCGGGGGCTTCGCCGCTGGGGGCGCGGCGGCTGCGGCCGGGGCCGAAGGCGGCCGGGCAGCGGGGGGCGGCGGAGCAGCGGGAGACGAAGCCGCTGGAGCCCTGGTCGTCGGTGAGGGTGGAGGCGGGGAGGGTGCAGCCTTGGCCGCCGGTTTGGGCGCCGGCGCGGCCCGCGGAGCCGACCCCGCCGGCGGAGCCCCTCCGGGATCTGCAACAAAGCCGCCCTCAGCAATGCGCCGAGCGACCAGTCGGTCCACCAGTGTCTCCAACTGGTCCGCATCGATTGCCCCGCCTAGGTCCATCTCCTCCTCGCCAAAAGCACCCTCGATGTTTGCCACCAAGTCGCCGTCCTCGAACACGACGTGCGAGCCGGTTGCGTCTACCTCCGTGTTAGAGTCCTCGGGTCTGGTGTATAGGGATCGCCAGAATTGGGGGGAGTCGTACTGGGCACTCACAACCTATTCCCTAGACATGCCGACGCGGTAATCGCGCCGGAGCCGGCATTTTAGCAGGGCTGACTCGAAGACTATGGCGCTGTTCGGAGGAGGCGATAAGAAGGTTGGCCGATCGGCGACCCTCAAGCGGATCCAAGCGCGCCAGTGGTCTAGCGCCGAAGAACTCAGCGAGGTGCTCCGAGATCTGAGCCCTTACAAGGACCTCAAGGCTGAAGAGATCATCCCGCTGCTCACCCATTCGGAGTCCAAGGTCCGCTCCTTTGCCGAGAGCTACCTCCGTGAGCGCGGAGAACCCCGCCTCTACGACGGCATCTTCCAGGAGATAAAGACCAAGGCTTCACGGATCCAGAGTCTGGGCTTCCACGCCCTGGTCCGGACGAACCCTGGCATGGCTGTTCCGCACCTCGCCAACCTGGTCAATGGGCCAGAGAAGGCGGTGGGCACGCGCGCCATGGAGGCGCTGGGATCCCTGCCCATCCACGAGGTCGGCAAGGAGTTCATCGGCTTTCTCAGCCACGAGCGTGCCGATGTCCGCTACCTCGCCCTAGTTAAGGTCCACGAGAGCCAAGAGTTGCTCAAGGATCCGGCCATCCGATCGAACGTCGCGGCAATGGTCGAGGACGAAGATGAACGGATCCGACTGCAGATGCTCGACATCCTGGCCGAGGTGGACCCCTCCGAGGCCGTCCGAGTCGCCCTCACCCAGCTGAAGGCACCCGAGCCATCCATCCAGCAAAAAGCGGTGCGGGTCCTCAGCAGCTGCCTGGATCAGCTCGGCTCCTCGGCGGCAACTGAAGACGAGCTGCTCAACCTGCTGACCGACGGGAGCGAAGCGGTTCGAAACGGCGTGATCGAAGTCATCATGAAGCGGCCCGATCGCGAGCGGATCCTCCGCAAGCTGCTTCTCTTCTGCAAGCACCTCATGGGCTGGATGCGGGACCGAACCCTAGTCTCCTTGCGGGCCTTCACCGAGCAAATCACCGGCCCCGTCATCAGGCTGATGAACGACGAGGACGAGGATGTGCGCAGCATGGCCCTGATGTTGGGCTCTACCCTCGAGTCCAAAGAGGCCGTCCCCCACATCATCAAGCTGCTCTCGGACCCCGACTGGTGGCTGCGCATGATTGCTGCAGAGACCCTCGGGAAGATTGGCGACCCTCGCGCCATCGGCCCCCTCGTCAAGGCCATGGACCATCCCGACGCCGCCATGGCATGCATCGAAGCCTTGGCCCGCATTGGAACCGACGAGGCCCTCCTACCCGTTGCCAAGGCGGCCTCGGCCCCCCAAGCTGAGATTCGGGGTGACGCCGTCTCCACCCTGGCCAAGTTCAAGGACCCCCGGGTCATTCCGCTGCTCCAAGAGGTCATGGCCCAAGACCCCGTGGACGGCATCCGGGAACGCGCCCGCATCGCCATCGACCGCCTTGAAGGCCGGCTCCCCGAGGACGAAGGGGTGGGGGATACAGGTGCCGACGCCCGTGGCCAACTCGACGAGGAAGCGCTCACTGATCTGGAAAAACTCCTAGTAAAGACCCGGGAGATGGGGGCCTCCGACCTCCACATCGTCGTTGACTCACCACCGGTCTGTCGGGTTCATGGCGAACTCGAGGAGATGGGGGAGACGTCTTACACGCCGGAGGACACCAAGGGGCTGATCGACGGGGTCCTCAACCGACGCCTTCAGGCCATCCTCGACGAAGACCGTCAGGTGGATTTCTGCCACACGATCGAAGGGGTGGGGCGCTACCGATCGAATGTCTACATCGAGCGCAAGGGGCTCTGTGCCTCCTTCCGCACCATCCCCAACGAGGTGCCAACCCTGGTCGACATTGGCATCCCTTCCCACCTCGCAGACCTCGTCAACTACCACCAGGGCCTGATCCTGGTTGCGGGGCCCTCGGGTTCGGGCAAGTCCACGACGCTGGCGGCCCTGGTAAACCTCTTCAACGAGCGGCGGCGAAGCCACATCCTCCTCCTCGAAGATCCAATCGAGTTCGTGCACCCTTCCAAGGAGTGCCTCATCAACCAGCGGCAGGTGGCCAAGCACACCGAGAGCTTCACCGCTTCTCTCCGCGGCGCCCTCCGCCAAGACCCAGACGTGATCGTCGTCGGCGAGATGCGCGACCCCGAGACCGTGATGCTGGCGATCGAGGCTTCTGAGACCGGCCACCTCGTCATCGGGACTATGAACACGACATCCGCTCCCAAGACGATTGACCGGATTATCGACAACTTCCCGGTCGCAGAGCAGGCCCAGATCCGAACCATGCTCTCGGAGACGATCAAGTCGGTCATCTGCCAGAACCTCCTGCCCAACGCCGAAGGGACGGGACGCGTCGCCCTCTTCGAAGTGATGATGGGGACACTCGGAGTCCGCAACCTGATCCGCGACAACAAGACGTACCAGATCATCGGCCAGATGCAGATCGGTGAAAGACAAGGGCACCAGACCGTTGATACGGCCCTGACTAAGCTCCTCGACGCGCGTCTCATCACGCCGGAACGGGCCTGGCTGCGCGCGGAGAACAAGGAAAACTTCGAACACCGGGTGACCCCGGAGTTCCTCGCCGGCCAGACGGCGACGGTCTGAGGACGGTCCAGTGGGCTACGGCAACAAGGTCGATCGCTTCCTCAAGCTGATGAACGACCGCGGGGCTTCAGACCTCCACCTATCGGTCGGACGGCCCCCCATGTTCCGGCTCGATGGGCAGATGGACCCGATCCGCTTCCGCACCCTAACGAACACCGACTTCGTCGAGTTCATGAAGCCAATCACTACGCCGAAGGACTGGCGAAAGTACAAGCGCTACGGGGACGCCGACTTCTCCTACGAAGTGCCGGGAGTCGCCCGCTTTCGGGTGAACATGTTCATGCAGGAAAGAGGCTACGGGGCCGTCTTCCGAATCATCCCAACCAAGCTGATGACCTTCGCCCAATTGGGGTTGCCACGAGCCGTCGAGAAGTTCTGCTTCATGCGACGCGGTCTCATCCTCGTGACCGGCCCCACGGGATCCGGAAAGTCCACCACGCTCAGCGCGGTCATCAACAAGATGAATGAGGAGCAACAGCTCCACATCATCACGATCGAGGACCCGATCGAGTTCGTGCACCCCAACAAGAAGAGCATCCTGAGTCAGCGTGAGGTCCACACTCACGCCCACAGCTTCGCCAAAGCGGTCAAGGCTGCGGTGCGGGAAGATCCCGACGTCATCTTGGTCGGCGAGATGCGGGACCTCGAGACGATCCGAACCGCCTTGAACGCAGCGGAGTCTGGTTTTACGGTCTTTGGCACCCTGCACACGAACAACGCCGCCAAGGCCGTCGACCGGATCATCAACGTCTTCCCCCAAGAGGAGCAAGAAGGCGTCCGCGGCGGCCTGGCGGAGAGCCTCAAGGGCGTCGTAGCCCAGCAGTTGCTCAAGCGCAGCGGCGGTGGGCGGGTCGCCGCCCTCGAGATCCTATTTGCGACCTCTGCCCTGTCCAGCATGATTCGAGACGGCAAGACAAACATGATCACCTCGTCGATCCAAATGGGGAAGTCGATGGGCATGCAGGCCATGGACGACGCGCTCTGGAAGCTGCTCGAGGCCGAGACCATCTCGGCCGACGGCGCCTACGAGAAAGCCGTCGACAAGGCCGGCTTCCGGGATCGCCTGCGGGACGCGGGCATCAACGTCCAGGAGTAGTCAGGTCTCGGAGTGGACGGGCCGTAAGTCCAAGACTCACGGCGTTTCGGGGAGCACGTCCCGCAGCCAAGCAGCGACGTCGGCCACCTCTTGAGGACAGACTTCGTGACCCATGCGGTAGTCGTGCCAAGTGCAAGGTCGCCCAGATGCCGCAAAGCGGGCGAATGCCTCCCGCCCCTTGGAGATCGGCACCACCCCATCCCGGCTCCCGTGACCAAAGAAGACCGGCGCGTCCGCCATCGCCGCCCCCGCTTCTTCGTTCGAGCCCGCCTCTCCGATGGTGTAGCCGCTCAGAACCAGGAGGCCTCCGAGGCGTCGAGGAAAGCGAGTGCCGCAATAGAGCGTCATGGCGGCCCCCTGGCTGAATCCCGCCAAAACCAGGCGATCGGGTGGGATGCCTCGCTCCAACTCAGATTCCAACAAATCGTCGATGGAGGCTGCGGCCTCGCGGATGTGCTCGGGGTTCTCTCGGTCGGACCGGCGCTCAATGGAGCGAATGTCATACCAAGCGCGCATCACCGCACCAAAATTGATGGTGACTGCACGCATCGGTGCGTGAGGAAAGACGAAGCGCACCCAAGGCAGG
>CAZQTQ010000283.1:808-6017 GCA_964596025.1 uncultured Rickettsiales bacterium | reverse complement strand
CACGTCGATCATGCCCCAGACTGTGCCGAGCAAGCCCAGAAGCGGCGCGATGACAGCGACGACGTCGAGGACAGCCAGCCCGCGCTGCAGGGACCGCCCCTCGTGCCGCCCCACCTCCTGCAAGAACTCCTTGATGACGTCGCGCGCCTTACCCTGCTGCCGCAGACCGGAGAGGTAGACCCGAGCCAAGGCGCTTTCCTCCATACGGCACAGCGTCATGGCCTCAGGGACCTCCCCTCGAGACACCAGATCGCGGACCTGGATGCTGAGGCGCCGCGGGGCGACGACCCCCTCGCGCAGAGCCCACCAGCGTGCCAAGAAGACCGCAGCCGCCACCAGAGAGGCAGCCAGAATCACGAGTACGATGACGCCGCCGCGGGCGAAGAAGTCGGACGTGATCTGCGATGAGGCGACGGGGTTCATGTGGATCCGGAGGGCACAGGGACGGGAACAGCGGCCAGGGGCAGCCTAAGCCTCAGGGCGTGCCGTCGCAAACGAAGGTGGCGGTGATCGACTCCCAGCCCGCCGCCAGGGGCTCCAGCCAGAGGGCTTGGCCCGGCGTCAGCACAACTGTGGTGCTGCCCGCCGCCGCGATCCGCTGCGGGGCCTCGCAGGCAATGGGCGACCCACTGCCCTGGGGCGCCGCACAGAGCAGGCCGCCCGCGGGTAGGTCCAGGCTGAGGGTCCCGGAGCCGTCTGTGGTGAAGACAATCTCCGCGCCACCCCAGAACTCCTCGGGGGGCGCCTCGGCACCGCCCGGCGACGTCAAATACAGCAGGCGCTGGTCGTCGAAGGTGGTCAGAGCCGTCGGTCCCAGAGCCATAGGGTCACCGGTGCAGTCCAGCGGAACCACAAGAAAGTCCTCTTGGCCGCCCTCGCAGCCATCGTCTCGGGCACAGTCCAGGTCGGCACAGTCGGTCGCCCCGTCCGCGTCGTTGTCGCTCAGGTCGCTGCACAGCTCGACCGGCTGAGTGCACTCCATCGACACCGACCCTTGCAGGGCCGCTCCGTCCAAAGCGATGAGCTCGAGCCACACCGTTCCTCCACCGTCCAAGAGGGCCGGGAGGACACGACGGCCGCTGACGGAATCCCAGAGCTCCAGCGTGCGCTCGATTATCTCGCCCGCCTCGACCCGAAGCCGGCCTGCGTGGCCCGACGTTGCAAAGAGGGTCTGGATCTGGATCGAGGTCGCTCCGCTGACTTCGACGGAGACTTCGTCACCGCTCACCATCCCGGTGACGGACACGGGGCTTCCGCCGCAGCGCAGGGTGGTCTCCCCGCCGGCGTCGCGGTCGGCCGGGGGGGCTTCGGGGGGAAGAAAGTACTCGCAGCCGGCGGTGAGAACGCCAAACAGCAAGGCGATGGCCCCGAGCGGTTCGTAGAAGAGTGCCGGGATTCGATGTCGGCGAGAAGCGGCCATGGTGGCGCCGATGATAGCGTCGGACCATGGTTCTGGGGAGCCGCATCCGAATCGTAGCCGCAGCAGCAGCGACCGGGCTGGCGCTAGTCGGCGTGCTGAGCGCTGCCCGGGTGCTGGACGGCGGCTACTTCCTGCTCCAAGCGGGGGCGAACCAAGCCCGTCTCCTCGCGGGACGGATCCCCCTCGACGAAGCGGCAGCACTCCCCGGCTTGAGCGAGGCCGAGCGGGAGGCGCTGGCATGGGTCCCCCGAATCCGGGCCTTCGGACGGGAGGAAGTAGGGCTTAGCGCGACCGACAACTACACCGATCTGAACCCGGACTTCGATCAGCCCATCTGGAACGTTAGCGGCTGCGCACCCGACCGCTTCGAAGCCCACGGCTACCGCTACCCCATCGTGGGCAAGCTCCCCTACATTGGTTACTTCTCGCGGGCTGACGCCTTACGCGAGGCCGAGGAACTCCAGGCCCTCGGTTGGGAGACCCACGTACGGCCAGCAGGCGCCTACTCGACCCTGGGTTGGTTCCGAGACCCCCTGTGGCGATCCATGTTGGCGTGGGACACTCACCGCCTCGCCAACACCGTGCTCCACGAGCTAGCCCACGCCACCCTGTGGCTGCCCGGGGAAGGCGCCTTCAACGAGAGCTGGGCCAGCTTTGTTGGGGACCAGGCGAGCGCACGATTCTTGGACGGCCTTCGGGAGACCACACCCGCAGTCTGGGCCCGCAAGGAAGCCCTGGACCGAGACCGCCGCCAGTTCCGCCGAGTTCACCAGGATCTCAGCAAGCGCCTGAGCGGCCTCTACCGCGCCGGCCTCCCTCGAGACGAAGTGCTTCGGCAGAAGGAGTTACTGCTTGCCCAAGCGCGGACGACGTATCGCGGCCTCTCGTGGTCCGACGACGGCTACGCCGATGCCCTGAACGACGACCGCCCGCTCAACAACGCCTCACTGGTCCAGTTCCAGGTCTACAACACCGGTACCGACATCTTCGCCGAGACGCTGGAGCTCTTTGGGGGAGACCTTCCGGCCTTTGTGGCGGCGAGCCGACAGCTGGCCGAGGCGCAAGAGCGAGGGGACAGCTCCTGGGACCCGTTCAATGCGCTGGGCGAGCTACCGACGGTTCGCGAGGGAGGGTTGTCCGACCGGTAGACCCGAAGGAGACTCGCCGCGACGGGAATGTCGGCGGCGCAGTCGGGAGGGAAGGCGGCGTAGCCTTAGTCGGCCGAATCCGGGGAAACGTCCCCATCACAGTCGTCGATCCAGTCGGCGTCCGCCGTGCAAGCGGAAGCTACGAATCCGGACCCGATCCCACCGCCAACAAGCGCCACACCCGCGGCGTACTGCGTCAAGCTGGGCACCCGCGTACAGGCACAACGGTACCCCCGAAGAACTGAAGCTTCTAGCGAAGGTCACTGCTACGATACGACCGTGTTTCGCGCTCTCGCCCCCCCTTGCGCCGCTGCAGCCCTCGGGGTCCTCGCCCTCCTCGCCCTCCCCGGTTCGGCTGCAGCGCAAGAGACTGACTGCAGCAACGGCTCCGATGACGACGGGGACACCCTCGCTGACTGTGCCGACAGTGACTGCGTGAGCGACGCAAACTGCGCCAGCCTCGACCTCGACGGCGATACCGTCGCCAACGGCGTAGACACGGATCCCCTCAACATCATGGTCTGCGCCGACTCCGATGGAGACAGCTGCGACGACTGCAGCCAGTCCGGAATGCCACTGCCTGCAAACGACGGCGCCGACAGCGACGGAGACGGGATCTGCGCCGCCGGAGATCCCGACGACGCCTCCATTTATGACTGCGGGGACTCAGACAACGACGGCTGCGACGACTGCAACAGCCTCAACGGCGGCTACGACCCGAGC
Source organism: uncultured Rickettsiales bacterium (assembly GCA_964596025.1). Taxonomy (GTDB): domain Bacteria; phylum Myxococcota_A; class UBA796; order UBA9615; family UBA9615; genus CAZQTQ01. The sequence continues at coordinate 2,726 of CAZQTQ010000283.1, read as the reverse complement.
AACGACGGCCTCGACAGCGACTTTGACGGCCTCTGCGACACCGGCGACACCGACGACGACAACGACACCTACCCCGACCAGTACGAGATCGACTGCCTGAGCGACAGCACCAACGGCGGAACCATTCCAGCCGACAACGACTTCGACCAGGACGACGACGAAGACGGCGACGGGATCCTGAACTACTTGGACACCGAGACCACCCAGCTCTGCGACGAGCTGGATCCCGACGACGACAACGACGGCTGGACCGATGTGGACGAAGGCGCCTGCGGATCGAATCTCTTCGACCCCAACAGCACCCCCGCCGACGAAGACAACGACCTCCTCTGCGACCTGATCGACGACTGCGTCGACGCGGACGGCGACGGCGTAGGTCGAATCGGCTTTGACACCAGCGGCTGCGCCGTCAGCACCTTGTTCGACAGCGACGACGGTGACCCCACGGTGTGCGGCGACGCCGAGCCCGACGGATGCTCCGACTGCGACAGCGGCTCCTGGGACATCACCTCGGACGGCCCCGACGCAGACAACGACGCCATCTGCGACACCACCGACTCAGCCGTCGCCAACCCCAACATCTGCGCAGACACCGACAGCGACGGCTGCGAGGATTGCTCCAACGGCGGATGGAACCCCCTGAACGACGGGGCCGACGTGGACCTGGACGGCATCTGCGACCTCACCGACGACGACTCGGACAACGACGGCTGGACCGACGACGACGAGTCCTCCTGCAACTCCGACCCCCTGGACGCCACCTCTTTCCCGCCGGACTCGAACTCGAACGGCATCTGCGACGTCCTCGACAACTGCAGCACCGGCGACGCCGACACCGATTCCTTCTGCGATGACACCGACCCCTGCATCGACAGCGACGGCGACGGCGTCGGCATCGGCATCGGCCTGACCACCGGCTGCCTGAGTACATCCACAGACATCAACGACAGCAACCCCAGCCTGTGCGGCGACACCGACGCGGACGGGTGCGACGACTGTGCCATCGCCGCCCAGTTCGCGCCGGCGAACGACGGGGATGACTTCGAGGGCGACGGCCTCTGCGACCTGGGCGACACCGACGACGACAACGACGGCATCCCCGACGTCACTGAATACGGCGGCAGCTCGTCCAACCCCGTCGACTCCGACACCGACGGCATCCCGGACTTCCAAGACACTGACAGCGACGGAGACGAGATCGACGACGTCATCGAGGGCGACGGCGATCCCGACGGCGACGGCATCCCCAGCTACCTCGACGACGACAGCGACGGAGACGGCTTCCTGGACAGCTACGAGGGCGGCACCGACCCCGACGGCGACGGGATTCCAAACAGCCTGGACCTCGACAGCGACGGCATGGACAGCAGCGACGAACTGGACGGCAACGCCGACCTGGACGGGGACGGCATTCCGGACTTCCTCGACGTGGACGACTTCGACGGCCCATCAACCGACAGCGACGGGGACGGGGTCGGCAACTCGTATGAAACCCTCTACGGCTGCGATCCCTTCGATCCCGACAGCGACGGAGACGGCATCCCCGACGGCACCGAGTGGGACGGCTTTGCTCTGAACGGCACCCAGTTCCCCGGCTCGACTACCGGTATCCCTCAGGACTCCGATCAGGCGGGCCAGATCGACATCGTCGACCCCGACGACGACGACGACGGCATCGAGACGACTGTTGAGGGGGACGGGGATCCCGACGGCGACAACATCCCCAATTACCTCGACCTCGACAGCGACGGAGACGGCATTCCGGACGCAGCTGAGGGCTCGGGCGACAACGACAACGACGGAGACGGCAACTTCATCGACCTCGACAGCGACGGAAACGGCACCCCGGACGACGAGGAAGACCAAGACCTCGACAGCGACGGCGACGGCGTCCCCGACTACCTCGATCCGGACGACA
>CAZQTQ010000283.1:0-798 GCA_964596025.1 uncultured Rickettsiales bacterium | reverse complement strand
GCGATGACGGGGCCGAGGACACCGACGGAGACGGCATCCCCAACGCCTTGGACTTCGACAGCGACGACGACGGGGTTACCGACGAGATTGAGGGAACGGGCGACGACGACGGAGACGGCATTCCCAACTTCCTCGACACCGACAGCGACGGAGACGGGATCGACGACGGAGATGAAGACTCCGACGGAGACGGCATCTCCGACAGCGACGAGGTCGCGAACGGGAGCGACCCCTACGACACCGACAGCGACGGCGACGGCATTGACGACGGAATCGAGACCGAGGACGACGCGGACTTCGACGGGGTGCCCAACAACCTGGACGAAGACTCCGACGGCGACGGCCTCTCCGACCAGACCGAGGGAACGGGCGACCCGGATGGCGACGGAATTCCCAACTTCCTCGACCTCGACAGCGACAACGACGGCACCCTGGACGCCGATGAGGGCACGGGCGACAGCGACGGAGACGGCGTCATCGACCCCCTGGACCCCGACGACACCGACGGTGCCGACGCCGATTACGACGACGACGGGCTGACCAACGGCGAAGAGGTCGAGGCCGGGACCAATCCCTTCGATGCCGACACCGATGGGGACGGCATCGACGACGGAACCGAGGGCCTGGGCGACGAAGATGGAGACGGGCTTCCCAACGCAGTCGACGAGGACTCCGACGGCGACGGGATCGACGACGGAACCGAGGGCTCGGGGGATGCCGATGGGGATGGCGTCCCCAACTTCCTGGACACGGACGCAGACGGGGACGGCCGCCCCGACGCGGAGGAGGGGACGGGCG
>CAZQTQ010000282.1:0-6052 GCA_964596025.1 uncultured Rickettsiales bacterium | reverse complement strand
GGTGGTGACCGGTGTGCTGCTCCTCCTCCTGGGCATGGGCTCGCAGGGTCCCCTGTTCTTCCTCGTCCGGCCCATCCACTGGCTTCTCTACCCCGTGGAGACCGGGGTCGCGGCTCTGGGTCTTCCCTTCCTGGGGATCGCGATCGGGCTGGCAGTCGATCGGCTGACCGGGGGGGATGCGGAGGCGGAATCGCTGCCAGGACCCCGTCTCTCGGCAGCCGTGATCCTTGGACTCGGAGGCTTGGCGATCGTCCTCGCGACCCGCTCGGAGTTCGGCATCTACGCCGCAGAGATCGAGACTGCACGCACGCTGGCGAACGCGTCGGCGCTTCACGGCGGGCTGAGTGTGGTTCTCCTGAGCGGTGTCCTGTTGCTCGGGCGACGACTGGGGCCTCGCCGACTGGCGGTGGCGATCCTGGCCCTGCTGCTCGCCGATGGCCTGGCTTACGGGTGGCGAGTCCAGGCCGCGCTCCCCAGCCCGACCGCCCGGCCCTCGGAATTCGTCGCGGCGCCCGAAGCTCTGGCCGGCCTCGACCCCGACGACGGAGCTACGGGGCGGGTCCTGCAGTGGCCACTGCGGCCGATCCGGGACTTCACGGGCTGCCTGGACGAGCGGACCCACCCGGGGCACGGCTGGGGGATCAATCCCCGGGTCGATCCGGCGGATGTGCTCGTCGGCGAAGCAGCACAGGTTCTGGAGGGCCCGCTCCGCCGGAACGCCGGCGCGACCGCGAAGATCCCCCAGGTTGGGGGCCGGGCGAAGGTTCCACCGATGCCGTGGTCCGTCCTCTCCTCCTGGTTGTCCACGGACGGGCCGACCCATCTGGGCACCGGGCGCCTGCTCCCTCAGGGGCAGGGCCCTGCGCGAACCCAGCTCCTCTGCCACGCCAACGGCCCGCTGGGTCAGGGGACCGCAGCGCAAGAGAGCTGGATCCCACCCCTGTTGGAGGTCTTGCACATCCGCTGGATCGTCTCCCACTATCCGATCGGGGCGTTTCCCGGCGCGGCCCGGATCTCCTCGACAAGAGCGGCTTCTCGCTTTGAGGTGACCGACCCCCGTCCAGACGCCCTGCTCTCCCCGGAGGCGATGTACGTTCCTTCGGCCAGACGCACCGAGGAGCTGATCTTCGGAGAAGGGGTGAACCTCCGCCGCATCGCTCTGGTCGAGGCGGAGGGGAAGCTGCAAGACCTGCCCACCCCTGGGGGCAGCCCAGCGACCGGGAAGGTCCTGCAGCGGCGCAGCGGAAGCTGGGAAGTGGGGCTTCCCCCAACCGGGGGGCTACTGACGGTAGCCGAGCGGTACCACCCCGGGTGGAGTGCGCGCAGCGGCGATGGCCGCGAGCTTGCCACCCTTTCGGCCAACTTCGTCCAGTTGGGCGTGGTGGTCCCGGCCGGCATCGACCGCGTCTCCCTTCACTTCCGACCCCCGGGACTGCTGGCCGGCATCCTGTGCGGACTGGCGAGCCTAGCCGTCCTGAGCCTGCTCTTCGTCCTCGGCCGAGCTCGCCCCGAGACGCCCAGCCCCACAAGCGGCGAGCCCAGCAGCGCTGCACCCGCTGAGTAGAGGTTCGCCTTCCCACGCTCGCGGCAGCGTCCCGCGAGCTGCCCAGCCCAAGGGCAGCCTCAGCACGACGGTTCCTCGCCTCAGGCCGAGGCCTCGCCCCCAAGCCGCCGCACTTCCGACGAGGCCAAGGCGAGCTGCGTGCGGATCCCGAGGTCGCATACGCCCTCGACGTGTTTCTCCCAGGCGACGACCTGCTCGGCCGAAGAGGCAAGCACCGCAGCTACCTTCCCGGCGCAGTCCTCAGGGTCCTGTTCCGCCCCCAGCAGGTCGAGGCTCAACTCTGCCGCCTCGTAGAAGTAACGCTCAGCCTGGCTGAGCTCGTCCGACTTCTGGTCGCTCCGAGCTGTCCGCATCTGGACTCGAGCTTCCTCGAATTTCCCGATCTTGCTCAGGCACATCGCCAGGACCGCCCTAGCCCGCGGCAGCGAGCGCTGGTCTGGCTCGTCCTCTGCCTGCCGGACCGCCTCTTCCGCTTCGGAGAGGGCCTCGCTAAGTCGACCGCAGGCCCGAAATGCGCTCGCTTGCCCAATCCGGAGGACCACCTGGATGTTGGGGGGAAAGGTCGCGTCCAGCATGCGGGCCACTCGATCGGCAAGCTCTCCGGCTCTCTCGACCCGACCCGTGACGATCTCGAGCTCGAGGAGGCTGTTTAGCGACAACGTCTCCACCAGCCTCGAACCGAGTGCACGAGCCTCTTCGATGGTCGTGCGCAGGGTCTTACGCGAGTCGTCAAACTGGCCGAGCTGGGCCTGAACGAGACCAAGGTTGGCCGAGAGCATTTGTGCCGTTCGACGACTTCCCATCTTCTGGAGGCCACGGAGTGCCTTCCGGAAGAGTCTCTCCGCCTCTGCGTAGTCCTCACGCTCGACCGCGAGGATGGCGAGGTAGTTTTGCTCCCGACAGGCCCCCGGTCGGTGGCCCAGCGCCTCCCACTGCCGCAGGGCTGCCCGGTGGAGCTGGGCTGAAGCGTCGGTGTCGGTCTCGCTGGCAAGCATAGCCTCCGTGCGCGTCACATAAGGCTGGAGCGTGGGATCGTTGAGGGCCTCGGACAGCTCATGGGCCCGCTCATAGTGGTCACCCGCCTCTGCCGTTCGCCCCCAGAGGAGGAGTTGCTGCGAGCCAAAGCAGAGCGCCTGGCACGCAGTGCGCCGATCTCCTGCGGAAAGTGCCTCCCGAACCGCCTCGCCGAGCAAGTCGAGGTTGGCCTCGATGGTGCGTGTGGTGAGGGTGGTAGAAGCGGCGACGAAGAGCAGACGAGCCCGAACCGCTGGTTCCGTTCCCCGACTCGCGACCTCGACCGCCTCAAGGAAGGACGAGAACTCCTGCAAGGGTCGAGTGTGGCGGAGCACCGGTACCAGGGCAGTTGCCGCCCGGGCTGCCTCGGCCGACCCGGCCGTCAGTCCGCGCTCGTGGACCGCGAGGAGATTCTCCTGCTCGAGGCTCAGCTCCGCAAGGGCTCCGACGTCACCCCGGCCCTCCCAGAGCTGCGCCTTTTCCTCCGCATGTGCAAGGGTCGATTGAGCGTGCCGGGCTAGAACCGCCTCCCAAGACCCGCCCGGGGGAGCCTTGGACGCCGCATACTCCCGAATGCTCTCGAGAATCACGAAGCGGGCCTCATCGGTTCGGTCGATCTGTCGACCGAAGGTCAAGAGGCTCTTCTCCCGCAGGGCCTCGAGGACATCGAGCACCCACGGGTCCCCCTCGTGACGACTCAGATCGAGGACTTCCTCCGCTGCTTCCAGGCGAAAGCCTCCTCGAAATGCAGTGCACTGCCACATCGCTTCCTGCTCGTATGGCTTCAGGAGATCCCACGACCACGCGATGGTCCCCTCGAGCGTCCCCCGCCCTTCCGCTCTGCCGCGGAGGAGGCGAAAGCGCTGAGAGAGCCGCTCAAGGATCTTCTGGGGAGGGAGAATCGCCACTCGTGCTGCGGCCAACTCAACCGCCAACGGGATGCGATCGACGCGAGCAACGATCTGGCGTACCACGCTGAGGTCGGCCTCGTTCAATGCGAGATCGGGCCGAACGGAGCGACCTCGATCCTCGAAGAGCTGAACGGCATCCTCCTCGTCAAGCGGCTCAAGCCGAAGCAGGCGTTCTCGCGGGATGCGCAGTGCCTCACGAGAGGTGACGATGAGGCTGAGTTCAGAGGCAAGATCCAGCCAGAGCCCGAGGACCTTAGAGGCCGATGCGTCGAGCTGCTCAAAGTTGTCGAGAATGAGCAGGACCTGGCCACGGCCAGCCAGTGCCCAGCCAATACGCAGGACAGCCGCGTCCTCTAGATCGGAGTCGAGCCCCTCCAACGAGACGTCGAGGACTCGGGCGACCTGGGCCACCATGTCCTCGACGCTCCGTGCCTCTACCAGGGGGCAAAACCAGACGCCACCGAAGGCCAACCACCGGCCCAGCTCCCGGACGCCATAGTGAACCGCGAGCCGGCTCTTTCCCGTGCCTCCCGTACCGATAATCGAGACAACAAAGCCCGGCTCTACCTGCTCCTCGAGTGCCAACAAGGACTTCTGGCGTCCGACGAAGCTGGAGGACTCAGACGGCAGGTTGGTTCGTCGCACTGCGAGCGCGCTCGCCCGGCTGCCCTGGGTTCCCATCGAGTCCCTCGTGGAGGACCCAGCGGGGCTCTGCTTCGACAGATCCCGAACCGTCTCTGCCTCCCAATCGAGCGTCGTTTGTCCCTCCGCCTGCCCTGCCGATGAAAGGCCCGCGACGTAGCTGCGAAGGTCGGGGCCTGGCGGCAAGGAGCGAAGCAGGTGCAGCAGGGCTTCACTCAGCTCACCGACCCGAGCGAAGCGGCCTTCTGGCCGCTCCTGCAGGCAACGACCAATGACGCTGGAGAGGCCAGGAAGGTAGGCATCAGCCAAGCCGATGCGGTCGGCGTGCTCGGCTACCTGGACGACTGCGAGCAAGAGGGCCAGCGGGTTCTCGGCCAAGAAGAAGCGTTCGCCGGTCACCGCCTCAAAGAGGATGAGTCCCACAGCGAAGATGTCGGAACGGGAGTCCAGTCCAGCTCCCCGCACTTGTTCCGGGCTCATGTAGGCAGGAGTACCCCGAACTTCGACACCGGCTGTCGTCTCCACACCTCCTTGAGCCCCGACCCGGCTCGCGGCATCTGCGAGGCCGAAGTCGAGAACCTTGACGATTCCCAGGTCCGTAACGAGGAGGTTCGCGGGCTTGAGATCCCGGTGGACCAGGCCGCTGCGTTTGTCCTCGACGTCGAGGGAGTGAGCGTGCCGCAGGCCAGCGCAGAGTTGGGTTCCGAGGTCGAGGGCAACCGTTACGGGTAGGCGCCCTCGGTCTTTCAGCAGCTGGGCCAGACTCCGTCCATCAATGAGCTCCATCGCAATAAAGGGACACCCGTCTTGGTAGCCAAAGTCGTAGCAGTCGACGAGGTTGGGATGACGCAAGAGGCCCATGATTCGGGCCTCCCGGAGGAAGTCTTCCTGAACCCCTGAATCCTCCGCAGACTGCCGCGCACGAATTACCTTGACGGCGACCTGTTTGCGGAAGCCTCCAGGGCCACTCAGTTCACCCGAGAAGACCCTCCCCATTCCGCCTTCGCCCAACAGGCGCATCAATCGGTAGCGGCCAAAGTCGATCGGCAGTTGCTCCGGGCGAACGTCGTGAGGCGATGGAGCGGTCACGGCGGAAGTGTAGCGCTTCTGACCTTGGGTCGAGGGACTGGGCCCCCCCACCCACTCACTCCAACGAGAAGAGCTGAGTGACCTGCGCAGCGCTCAGCTCGTAGTCGAAGACCTTGACCTCGTCGACCCGGCCGTTGGTCAAGCGGTGGGAGCCAGTGCTCCACCAGGCATCGGCACCTACGGCAAAGCGATCGAAGTGGGTACCGGTATTCAGCGAGAGTGAGCCAGACACCTGAAGGGAGCCATCCACGTAGATCTCGATCGTGCTCCCATCCCAGGTCATGACCAGGTGGTACCACTCGTCGAGGTTCCAGGAGCTCGAGACACTCAGGTCGGCGCTGCATCCGGTGAAGCGTGGGCCATTTAGCGAGCCTTCTACGCTGTAGCTCATGCTGAAGGAGCCCCCGGCGCAGGGACTTCCCGCTCCGAAGCCGGCCAGCGGGGCGACCCCGTCGCCATCCCCTGAGTAGGAGCCGAGGTAACCCCAGGCGGAGATCGACTTCGCCGCCGCTCCTTGCAGTTGGCTTGGATAGGAGCTCATGGACACGAAGTACGACGACGAATCGCTGATCTGATAGGTCTGTCCGATCGCTCCGGAGGCGCCGGCAGTGGGACTCCCGTTGATTTCCAGATTGTTGCCGCCAATCAGGTCGACCGGTCGCCCCTGGGCGTCGACTGTCTCCATATCCCAGTAGGCCACGGGACAGGCTGAGCCGATCTCGAAGGCAGCGTAGGCGCCGGCAGTGCCGTTGATCTCATCACAGTCATCTACGGTCGGGACCCCGTCGCAGTTGGCGTCGGTGGCCACAATCGTGGACAAGGCATCGTCGTC
>CAZQTQ010000281.1:0-6067 GCA_964596025.1 uncultured Rickettsiales bacterium | reverse complement strand
CTTCCGGACCCTTCGGAGCTTCCGGACCCTCGGGAGCCTCGGGAGCCTTCGGAGCTTCCGGACCCTCGGGAGCCTCGGGAGCCTCCGGGGCCTCGGGTGCCTCGGGTACCTCGGGACCCTCGGGCATCTCCGGAGCCTCGGGAGCCTCGGGCATCTCCGGAGCCTCGGGAGCGCTCAGATCCGGCGGTTCGAAGGCCGGCGGAACCGGCGCATCAGGCATCATCACCGGGATCCCTGCGGCTGCCGCCGCTTCGGCTGCCGCCACCTGGGCTTCGGCCGCCGCCTCCATGGCCCCCATGGCCTCTTCCGCCGCAGCGGCCGCCTCTTCGGCCTTCTCTCCGGCCTTTTCGGCGTTCTCTTGGCCCTGGGCAATCGTCTCGGGTGACTTGCCCTGAGTGTCCGCCGACTCCTTCATCGTCTCGGCACTCTTCTCGCTGGCCTCAGTCTGGGCCTCCATGGCCTCGTTGCTGGCCTTTGAAGCCTCCTGGGCTCCCGCGGAAGCCGCACCGGCCGCCTTGCCCACCTCGACCTGCTTGGTCTTCAAGGCGTGATCTGCCTTGCGGACGTCCTTGTCGGCAGCCTTCTTCTCTTCCTTGGCCTTGTCGACCTTCTGCTGGGCCGATTCCTTCTTCTCAGTCGCCTGGTCCAGAGCCTTCTGGGCCTGCTCCTCCTGCTTTTCGGCCTGGTCCGCCTCAGCTTGGGCGGCCTTGTACTCGGATTCGGCGGCCTGGGCCTCGCTCTGGGCCTCGCTCTCGGCGGCCTTCGCTTCGTCGGCCTCGGCTTGGGCGGACTCGAGATCGGCCTCTAGGGAGGCGACCTCCTCCTTTGCGGCACTGGGCCCCTCCTCACCGGTGGATCCCTGCTCGCCTTCCGAACCACCGCCCTCCTCGGCAGCCGCCTTCTTCTTGTCCGCCAGCTCAGCCTTGAGGTCAGCAACCTTGGAGATCGCATCCTCGAGATCCTTCTGGGCCTGCTCGACCGCACGCTCCTTGCGGCCCACCTCCGACTCGGCCTCCTCTGCCGGCTTGGCCGCCGTTCGGTGGGCTTCCTTCGCGTCGGAGGCTGCCTCCTTGGCCTCGTCTTCGGCCTGCTTCTCGACGTCGAGGGCCTCCTTGGCCGCCGTGACTTTCTTCTTGGCCTTCTTCTGGTCTTCCTTGGCGGCGTCGACCGCCTCTTCGAGGGGAGCAATCTCCTTGACCGCTTCCTTGGCTTGCTCGGCTGCGGCCGACGCCCGCTCCCCCTCCGTCCCGGCGGTTGCCGCGAGGCTCGCCGCCAGCAAGGCTGCCTGGGCCGCCAGGCCGAGCAGAGACAAGGTGTTGTCCATTCGGTCCTGCTCGATCTGCTTGGCCTCATCCAGGGCGGCCTGAGCTTCCGCAACTGCTTCTGCGAGACCCTCTCCGCTGGCCATAGCCTTTGCGACAGCCTGCGAGGCAGCTGTGAGTCGCACCGCCGAAGCATTTTGGGCAGGGGTGGCAGAAGCTGAGGAGAACTTGGACGCCTTGTTCGCAGCATCCTGAGAGATCTTCACCGCTTCTGCGGCTTGCATGCTGGCTGCCTGCGCCTGCACCGGAGAGGCCACCACGACGACAACTGCCACGCCCACTTCGCCAGCCATGACGGTCGTGGCCGCAATCACCGTGCCCATCGGCGCCGGGCCGGTGTTCTGGCAGGTGTTGGCCTTGTCGCCAAGACGGGCCGCGTCCTTGCCGTTGAACTTGACCCCAGTGCTCCCCATGATGACTTCGCCCTGGTTGTTGGGCCCATCGAGAGCTGGAATATGGGGGGGGACGTTCATCGACTTGGTGCCCTTAACCGCGGCGGGCATGCCCATGACGTTGATCTTCGCCTCGACCTTATCGTTGATGATGCCGGTGTAGGGATGCGGCCCTGGTACTCCGGGCCCTGGAGGGGCGGGGTAAAGGTGAATGTCGACCGCGACGATCTGATCACCCTTCTTCGCGCACGGCTTTCCCATTGATTTGCCTCCAGCTGCCTGTTCTGAGCAGAAACGGGGGTGGATCATTGTGCCACACCAGCGGCACGGATCCACCGCTTCCTCGGCTTACAGCGACAGAAGACAGGCGAAGCCTCGGTCCAACTCCAGCGACGCTGCCCCCTAAGCTTGCACTCAGCTGGGCATTGCGGCAGCCATCGCGGTCCAGTAGCATTCCGGGGCTGCCTCAAGGAGAGCAACGTGCCGACCGACTTCAACAAAGTTCTCGAGAAAATCCAGACTGACAACACCGCCCTCTTGGCCAGCCAGGCGCAGCTCGCCCGCGCCTACGAGAAGCTGGACTCTCGGATTACGGTGATCAAAGCCGGTGTCCGCATCGAACCCTACGAAGTGAAGAAAGGCGGGCCCAAGCTCGGCTTCCGCCGCTTTGACGACGGCTGGCACATCACCACGATGATCGAGGGCATCGGGGGCCTGACCTCCGAGGTACCCGTCAGTGAGGCCGTCCCCACCACCCAGGTCGAGTTGGTGGCTCATGTCGGTCCGCTCATCGACAAGATCGCCACCGACATCGCAGGCCGGCGCAAGAACGCTGAGGCTGCGGTCAAGGAGGCGGACAAGATCCTCGCAGCTCTCCCCTAAGCGAGGGCTGCTAAGCCAGGGCCTTCGGTACGACGTTCTCCAGAGTTCTTAGTTTTTCCGCGCCAGATCGAGGGCCTGCGCCCAGTGCTGTGCGAGGCGAAGCCGCGAGCGGACGCTATCTGCAGTCTCCTCCCCGAGCCGCGAGGCCTCGACAAAGGGCCCCTCGGACGCAGCAGGGAGTTCCTCCCCAAAGAGCCTCAGAAGGATGATTCGCATCGCCCGGAAGCCAGCTTCCATCGCCGCCAGTTCTTGTTCCAGAGAGGCCCGCATCGCCTCCAATCGGGCGGCCAGTGACGCCAGGTCCGGCGCCCCTTCGGCGGGCTCGGGCCCGCCCGCAACGGCAATGGAGGTGGCCAAGCGAACCCGCTCGATGAGCTCCTCGAGGGCCAAAACTCCCCGAGCCGCCCTCCGGGCAGAGGCTCCCCAGAGCAAGGCCTGGTGGCCGTAGGCACAGAGGACAGAAGAGCGTTCGAGGTGCCCTTCCCGCAGCACGAGAAGCCGGCGGGCCATGACCTGACGCTCTGAGTCCCGCTCGAATCCACCCTGAAGACGCCAGGCGAGGTGCCCACCGCCGACCCCGGTGGCGCGCGCGAGTCGCAGACCGCGGTACTCCAGCCACCCCTCAGACTCCTCGCCCTCCGCAGCCCCCATCAGCAAGACGCTGTTCACCTCGGCGACACCGAGGACCTCCCAGTCTTCAGAACCGCCCCAGACCTCGACGACGGCCTCTGAGAGCGCCTCGAGATCGGCAGAGCCGTCCGGATCCCGGCCCAACAGCAAGGCTGCGACCCGGCGTCGAAACTCGTCCAAGCTCGGCTCCCGCTCGAATTCGCCGGGAAGTACAACTGAGGCAGAGACCGCAATGCCCCGGCCAAGGCCCGCAAGGAAGGTCCTGCCATCCTCTCCCCCAGCCCGCGCCAAGACCCGCTCGGGCACAGGCCCCCCGAGCAAGGTCTGGATGGGGTCGACCGAACCCACGGACACGGAGCCAAAGAGCTCGGCTACCGGAACGGGCCACGGGGGCAACTCGGCCTCGAGCCGCCGCGGGGCGAGGTAAAGGAACCAAGTAAGGGCGGGGTCTTCCAGGCTCAAGGGGTACTCCGAACCGAGGCCCCAGGGTATCCGTCAGGACGGCTCCAGGCGAGGGCCTGAAGGGGAAAGATGCTACGCTCGGCGCCGGAGACGCCGGTGGCCACCAGCCCGAACAAGACCGCAAAACCAAAGGACGCTAAGAAACGTCCCAGGCAGGCTGAAGTCTCAGCCAAGGGTGACGAGCGCCTGAACAAGTTGGCGGAGAAAAAGGCCCGGAAGGGCGAAGCCAGCGGCCGACGCGCCGCAGCCGACAAGGCCAAGCGAACGGGCAAGGGCGCCAACAAGGGCCGCGGCAACAAGAAGAAGGACGAGGACGAAGAGCAGCAGGACGCCGAACTGGAGCAAGAAGACGCCTTCTGGCAAGACATCGTCTCGGCCTCCTACCGCTCCCGCAAGGTACGGGGCGACTGGTCGGAGTAGCTCCTAGGCGGTCACCCTAGGGGCCACAAGAGCTAAACGATCCCGCCGTCCCCGGACTGCCCGCGTTTCCGCTGCTGAGAGCTCCCGTCTCCGTGCACCAGTTACCAGAAGAGTTGTTGCTGCTCGCCGCGCTTCCGTCCACCTGACCGGCCTGAAGACCCATCGCTGAGCCCGGGTCCCAGGCAAAGGACGAGCTCCCCAACCAAGTCACCGTATCGATCAGCACCGAGTTGAAGCTGATGTCGATGGTTCCACCGTCGTCGGGCAGGAGGCCAGGTGACCAGAAGTAGTCAGCCACGTTGGTTCCGTATGCGTCCTCGTTGTTCGACCTCGCCAGGACAATGCGGGTAGCTGAGGGGACGAGTACGGGGCTCGTAGCCGTGGTCGCTGGGAAGCTAAAGCTTGTCGTCGCACCGGTCGAGGTGGTGGTGATGACAACGGTCCAGCCGCGCAGATCCAGCGCGGTCCCCGTCGTATTGTAGACCTCGATGTACTCGCCGTTGCCGTCCCCGCCTACCGTGGAGGTGTCGGTCGAGATCATCATCTCGACCACAGCGAGGTCACCCGCAGCGATTGCGCCCTCGTCTGCGGTGCCATCGCAGTCGTTGTCGAGGCCGTCGTGGGTGTTGTCGCTGTTTCCGGGTTCGATCGCCGCGTTGGAGTCGTCGCAGTCCTCGTCGCCCGAATTTGCTATCCCATCCGGGCCGCAGGTGGTCGTGAGATCCCCATCCAAATCCTGGAGGTTGGCCGTCTCGTCCTGATCATTGCAGTCCGTATCGCCGTTTCCGTCTGGGCAGGTCGAAGAGCCGTCTCCGTCGGCGTCGTTCCAGTTCTCTGCCGCGTCGTTGTCGTCGCAGTCAGCGGGGTAGCCAAAGCCACCACAGGTATCCCAACCATCCCCGTCGGCGTCCACCTCAGGGCTGAGCTGGTCGTTGTCGTCGTCGCAATCTCCTTCACAGGTGGACACGGTGTCTTGATCGGCATCGATATTCTCGACCGACGCGTCGTTGTCGTTGCAGTCACCTTCGCAAATCGTGACCTCGTCGCCGTCGGCATCGGCCTGGTTGGGATCGACAACGCCGTTGCAGTCGTTGTCGGGCACTCCGTCGCAGACCAGCGGAGCGCCGGGGTAGCGGGAGTCGTCGTTATCGTCGCAGTCGCCATCGCAGGTCGAATAAGGGTCCCCGTCGGCGTTGGTCAAGTTCAGACTGCTGTCGTTGTCGTTGCAGTCGCCAGCGCAAACCGAGAAACCGTCGCCGTCGACGTCGGCCTGGTTGGGATCAGGGTTGTTGTCGCAATTGTTGTCGAGGACCGAATCGCAAACAACGGCCGCCCCGGGAAAAACGGCTGGGTTGGTGTCGTCGCAGTCGCCGTCACAGGTCGTGTAGGCGTCTGAGTCGGCGTTGGCCAAGTTGAGGCTGGCGTCGCTGTCGTCGCAATCAGGGGGGGTGTCGCAACTGCCGTCGCCGTCGCCGTCGTAGTCCAGGCCCGTAACCGATGGGTCGGCGTCGTTGCAGTCGGGGACGGTGGCACAGGTAGTGCTGTCGTCTCCGTCGACGTCCACCGTGTTGCGGGTGGGGTCGCCGTCGTCGCAATCCACCCCGTCACCGCCGGCGGTGGTGCCGTAGACCGACTCGCAGCCGTCCGGAGTCGTTCCGGTGGTGTAGGAGCCGTCGCCATCGCCGTCGAAGTCCTCGTCCGTGGTGCCGTCCAGGTCGTTGTCGATCGCATCGCAACTCTCCGTCGCACCGGGGTAGGCCGAAGCCTCGTTGTCCGCGGTCTGGCCGTTGGGGTAGACGTCGCCGGCGCAGGAACTGGCGCTGTCCCCGTCGGCGTTTAGACCGTTTTGCTGCGACCCATTCGCGAGTGGATTGTCGTTGCAGTCGCTGTGGTTGCCCGCCCAATCAGAGCTGACCTCGTCGTAGCCCGTACTCTGGAGCCAATTGGGGTTGGTATCGC
>CAZQTQ010000280.1:0-6101 GCA_964596025.1 uncultured Rickettsiales bacterium | reverse complement strand
CGCACCAGCCGCCTCCAGGCCCGCGCCAAAGGCCTGGTCGTAGGCTTCGGCCTCCTGCCGGTCCATCTCGGCGTGGCCGAGGGCGGACGGGGCCACCCAATCGGGGCAGGCGCCGGGGAGCGCCGCCCTCAAGGTCTCGGCGCGGACGCCAACCGGGTCCTCGTCGCCCGAAGGGGTAAAGCGCTGGGCTGAGCCGATGACTTCGCCGAGGATCGTCGCTCCCCGGGCTTCAGCCGCGGAGCGCTCCTCGAGGTAGACGAGCGCGCCGGCCTCGCCGGGAAGGCTTCCATCGCAGTTCGCTGCGTAGGGGCGAAGGCCGGCTTCGCCCCGGTCGGTCCACAAACCTCGGCGCTGCTGCCAAGAGAGGTGTACTTCCTGGAAGGGGAAGAAGGCGCCACCCGCCACCATGGCGCTGGCCACACCGCCGCGAATGACCTGCGCGGCCATGGCGATGGACTGCAGACCGGAGCTGTCGCTGCCAAGGTAGGTACAGGCCGGACCCTGGTAGCCCGTCTGAATGCTCAAATGGGCCGAGGGCATGTTGGGCAGAGCGCGCAGGAAGTCGAAGGCCGAGGCCAGCTTCATGGCCTCGTCGAGGCGCCCGTCGTCCAAGACGAAGCCGCTGCTCTGTCCCTCCGGCCGATGGGACAAGATTCGAGCCGCCCGCGCCTGCTTGGCGAAGTCGGGCGGAACGATAAAGGAGCCTAGGTAGGCACCCTTTTCGGGATGACTCACTCCATTCGCTGGGCAGCCAGCGTCCTCCAAGAGGTCTCCGCAGGCGATGCAGCCGAGCGTAGTCTGCCGCGTCATCGTCGACAGACGAAGCAGACGGGTGTCGAAGTGGTTCCGGAACTCCTTCCGAGGGAGGTCCAGGCGCCCACCGTAGCCCGGAGGCACCAAGGCCAACCGGCCGTCTAGAGCCTTGAGGGCGGAAGCCCCCCCAGCCAGCCCCTCCAGCAAGCTGGCCTTGCCCACGCCCAGGGGCGTGGCAAGGCCCACACCCGTGACGACAACGCGCAGGCCAGCCATCAAAGCTCAGCTCCTGATCTAGGAGCGGGCTTCCACGAAGTCGGCGAGCGCACTGACCGTGAACAGCTTAAGTACAGAGGCCTGCAGCTTGTCGGCATCAAAGGGGTCAGCACCCTCGACGGCGTTGCGGTCGAACTTCATGTGGAAGTCGTTGGCCAAAGCACTAAGCGCCTTGTTGACGTCGTCCGTGGTGCTGTTCTCAGTAACTGAGTTCATGATGTTGCCGAGGTCATCCGTCGGGAAGGGGAAGCCAAAGCTCTCCTCCATCCGGAAGGAAATCTCGAGGAAATCGATGGACTCGAGACCGAGGTCCTCAAAGAGAGTCGCCTTCTCGACGACCTCTTCCTCCTCGACCCCCCGGGTCTCGACAATAATGGTCCGCAGCTCTTCCAGAATTTCGGCCCGATCAGCCATGTGGAATCTCCTTCTTCTCTCGTCCGCCTCACGCGAGGTAAGGCACAGGGTTTGCCTCGGGTCTAAGGGGATTTACGCCCGTACCCAAAGCCGTGGTTCAAGTGGTCTACGAAGCCGCTCCGTACTGCCGGAACACCAGCGAAGCGTTTTGGCCTCCAAATCCGAAGGCATTGGCCAGGACCCCGCCAACAACGGCGGCCTCCGGACCGTCACCCAAGTAGTTCAAATCACATTCCGGATCCGCTGCCTCGTAGTTGGCGGTGGGGTGGACCCGTTGCTCCTCGATGCTCTTGACCGACACCGCCGCACTGACCGCCCCTGCCCCGTGAATGAGGTGGCCGATCATGGACTTGGTGCCTGAAACCAAGAGCCGGTCCGAATGGTCACCGAAGACCCTCCGGATCGCCATCGTCTCCGCCTTGTCGTTGGCCGGAGTCGAGGTGCCATGGGCATTGATGTAGTCGATGTCCGAGGGTTCCATCCCCGCATCCTGAATGGCTCGCTGCATGGCGAGGGCCATCCCCGTGCCTTCCGGGTGGGGGGCCGTCAAACGGAAGGCATCGGCGGAATACCCGAAGCCGGCCATCTCTGCAAGGGGCTGGGCCCCGCGCGCGAGCGCGACCGACTCCCGCTCCAGCACGATGGCGCCCGCTCCCTCGCCCATGACGAAACCGTCACGATCCTTGTCGAAGGGTCGCGAAGCCCGCTCGGGCTCCTCGTTGCGGGTGGAGAGGGCAGTGAGATTGCAGAAGCCCCCCATCATTTCGCGGGTAACCAGCGTGTCAACGCCTACGCAAAGGGCCACATCGGCCTCGCCGTTGCGCAGGAGGGTCATCGCATCACCAATCGCCGTGCTACCCCCGGCGCAGGCCGTGGACACGGCCATGGCTTGCCGTGCGCCGAAGCGCAGGGCCAAGGCTTGGAGCAAGTGGACTTGGGAATAACGGTCCATCTCCTCGAGAACTTCGGGACGGCTCATCTGGCAGGCCAGATCGTCTGCATCGACCTCTTCGAAGCTTGGCTCCCCCTCGGCCACAATGCCGTCCATGGCCCGCGCCATCATGGTGAGCATTTGGTCGTCGAAGCCGCCGGCGGCGATCACGAGCCGACGGCTGGGGGCCACGTCGTAGCTGGGGTCGATACCGGCCCTGCTCAGTGCTTCGAGCGCCGCAAAGACGCCATAGGAGAGAGGTCTACCCACCACCGGATAGGGGCCGATGGCATCCGGAACTTCGGGCACACCGGGCACTTCGCCGGCGATTTGGCTGGCCATGCCGGATGGATCCCAGAGGGTCACGGGGCCAATGCAGCTCTTGCCCTGAAGCAAGGTCTGCCAGCACGCCTCGACGCCGATTCCGGCCGCCGTGACCATTCCCGTTCCGGTGATGACGATCTTCCCTGACATCGGGACGGTCGTTCCTCTTAAGAAAAACCCTGACGAATCAGGTGGTTGGGACAGGCCCTCCGGGGCCCTTAGCCACCGAAGAATCCGTGTCTATCACGGGGGCTGCTCTCCTGTAAAGAAATGGCCAAACGGTCATACCAATTTGGCCAGAGCCGCTCAAGCTAGGTAACCGACGCTTCTAGGGCATCCAACGGGTCCTCGCCGGCTTGGGCAGCCTCGCCCCCGACCGCCTTGGGCGCCTTCCGCCCCCAGTCCGTCTCGACGCAGTAACGGAAGAGGACATCGAAGTAGTCGTTCACCGCCGCCACCGGCTCAGTGCCCGTACCTTCCAGGTCGGCCACGGTGTTGCTGCAGTCGAAGAGCGGGGAACGTACGAAGTAGGGCATAAAGACAATCCCTTGATTGATCAGCGTGCGCTGGGCCGGCGTCGCGTTCTTGTCGATGGCCGGCCGGTAGACCTTCTCGAACATCTCGGGCGTCACGAACTTCGGGTAGGGCTGCTCAAACCACTTAGAGGCCGCCGTCGCCAGCTCCTTAATGACGCAGACCTTCTCCGGTCCAGCCGCCAGGTGGTAGTTCCGGCCGATGGTGCTCTCGCCCTTGAGGCTGAGGTTCACTAGGCAATCGGCAACGTAGTTCACCGGGACGACATCCACCGGGGTGGTCTCGTAGCCGATCATCAAATTCCACCATCCACGCGCGTAGACCCGCAGGGGCCAGTACAGGACGTTGAAGTTCGAGGTCGCGCCGGTGCGCGAGTCGCCGACCACCGTCGAAGGTCGGTAGATCGACAAGGGGTTGCCCTGCGAACGCCAGGAGCGGACCATGGCCTCTGCCTCGAACTTGCTCTGCTCGTAGAAATTCGCCCAGCCCTTGCCACGGTTGGTCAGCTCGTCCTCCCGGACCACATCCTCACGGTTGCCCGAGACATAGGCGGTGGACACGTAGTCGACACGCCGCAGCTCGCCGCCCCTCTGGATGTCCTCGCAGAGCTCCAGGATGCGGCGCGTGCCGTCCAGGTTGTACTCGCGAGAGAACTCAAGCGTGGCTCCGAAATCCACCGAGGCAGCGCAGTGCACGACGTGATCGCAGTCCGACACGATCATCTCGCGGTCGCCTGCGTCCAGCGCCAGGCCATCCTTGAGGAGGTCACCGCGCACGAAGACGAATCGGTCGCGTACAGACGCGGCGTTGTCTCCGAAGTGCGCAGCCAACACCTTGTCGGCCCGCTTGGCCAGGGCCTCATCGTCTTTGGCGCGAACCAGACAAACCAGCTTCAGGTCAGGAGCGCGCTCGATGTAGCGCTTGATGGCTTCGCCAGCCACAAAACCGGTAACTCCGGTCAGAAAGAGTGCCTTCATTCTTGTCTTCCTTCGGGGCGCGATGCCCCTGGGGGCCCTAGCGGGCCTCCGCTCGCTCCTCGTCGGTGAGCCAGTCGTTGAAGTCTTCGCCCATCGAGATGCCCCCATCTGCCCGGAGTATCTGCCCCACGATCCAGTCGGCCTCCGGGGTGCAGAGGAAGGAGACGATCCCACTCAAGTCCTGCGGCTGACCGATGCGCCCCAAGGGCGACTTGGTACTCGCGTAGCGGTGCACCGCCTGGGGCCACTTGAACCAATCGAGCGCCCGCGTTTCGACCGGTCCAGCCGAGACGCCGTTGCAATGGATCCCCATCGGAGCCAACTCGAAGGCGAGGTAGCGCACGAGCGCCTCCATGGCCGCCTTGCTAACACCAATGCAGGCGTACTCCGAGAATGTCATGTCGGCGCCGATGGACGACAGCCCGATGATGTGGCCCTTCCGCTCGGCGATCAGCGGTGCCAAGCCCTGGGCCAGGAGCAGCAGAGCCGTGACGTTGATGTCCATCGCCGCACGCCAGGAGTAGACGCCCATACGCAGAATCTTGCCCATGGTGCCGAAGGCGGCGTTGTGCACGAGAATGTCCAGCGCACCAACCTCGGCCTTGATCGTCTTGGCCAGACCTCGGATGGCCTTGTCGTCCTTCATGTCGGCCTGAAGCACCCAGACGGTCCGACCCATGGCTCGGATCTCTTCGGCCGTGGCCTCAGCCGTCTCGCTGTCCGACTTGTAATTAAGGATGAGGTCGGCGCCGTCTTCGGCAAGGCGGAGGGAGATGGCCTTGCCTATGCCCCGGGTTCCACCGGTGACCAGGGCTATCTTTCCTGCGTGCTTCATCGAGGACTTCCTGGAGGGTGTTGAAGGACAATTAGCCCGCGCGTGCGGCCCACCACCGCATGCGGCGGCGGACTCTAACGGGGGGGCCTCGACCGGTCAAGCAAGGATGTAGGGGGGCGGACAGAGGGTGAAGCGCTATGCTTCCGGCTTCCCCCCGGAGCCCCCGATGAAGCAACGCCCCCTCCTGCCCCTCTCTCCCCTCACGTTCGCGCTACTGCTCGCCCTCGGGCTACATTCGGCCTGCGAAGGGAACGACCACCACAACGCCGAGAAGCGGAACACCCCCGAAGCCTACGAGGAGTTTCTCATCAAGTACCCGGAGTCCGACAAAGCCGATGAACTCTCCAGCCGAATCGATGAGCTACGCTTCCTGCGGGCCAAGCGAGAAAAGACGGCGGCGGCTTTCCTCGACTACCTGGACAAGCACCCCACCAGTGCCAACGCCGAAGAGGCGACCAGGGCGGCCGATGAGCTGGGCTTCAAGGAAGCCGAAGAGACCAACACCAACGACGCCTACCTCGGATACCTGAAGGGCTTCCCTGGGGGCGCTTTCCGCGACAAAGCCGAGCAAGCAGCGGCCCAGATCCGCTACGTAGTCGAGCTGTCGGTCGAGGACATCGCGCTCCAGGTGATCCAGCTCGCCCGCCGCAACTTCGGCGGTCGACAGCTGCGTCTCGCCGGAGGGTTGTTCACGAACGTCGCCTTGAACCGACGCATCGCGCTGGATGCGTTGGACGCGGGGATGAGCGACGTCTTCGTCTTCCCGGCGATGGGCGACGCAGGGCTGTGTGCGGGTGCCGCGTTCGCCCAACGGGTCTCTCTCGGTGGGAGCCTCGCGGGCATCGACGACGCCCGGATCGGCCCATTGGCCTGGGACGAGAGTGCGCCCATGCCCATGCGGGTCCCGCCGCTCCCCATCACGCCGGACGTGGACCTGGCCCGAGAGGCGCTGCTTCGCGGCGACGTCGTTGCCCGCTGCACCCGCCGGATGGAGTTCGGGCCCCGGGCCCTCTGCGCTCGCTCGTTCCTGTTCGTCCCCGACGATCCGGTGCGCGGA
>CAZQTQ010000279.1:0-6102 GCA_964596025.1 uncultured Rickettsiales bacterium | reverse complement strand
GCCCGCCGTCGCAATTGGTCCCGTAGCCAACGAGCTCGGCGTAGATGTGAGCGCCGCGGGCCCGAGCGTGCTCGAGACTCTCCAGGACCAGAGTGCCGGCCCCTTCGCCGCACACCATGCCGTCGCGGTCCCGATCAAAGGGTCGCGGCGTGGCCTCGGGGCGGTCGTTGAACGCCACGGACGTAGCCAACATGAGGTCGAAGACACCCACTACGGTGTAGTGGAGTTCCTCGGCGCCTCCGCAGATCATGACCTCCTCGCGTCCCGCAGCGATGGCCTCGTAGCCCTGACCGATGGACTGGCTGGCCGAGGTGCAGGCCGAGCAGATGGGAACCACCCGCCCTGTGATGCCGAAGAGCTGCGCGAGGTTCGCGGCGCAGGTGTGGCTCATGAACTTCAAGTAGCTGCTGGCGAGCAGGCCGACGAAGCTGTTGGTCGAGTAGAGCTTCCGGTAATAGGCCTCCTCGGCCGAACAGGAGCCGTCGGTGGATCCGTAGGAGAGTCCAACCCGGCCGGAGCGCACGAGCTCCTCCGACAGGCCAGCGTCCTCGATCGCGGCACGCGTCGCGGCGGTGGCCATGCGGGCAACGGGCCCCATGGTGCGCAGCTGTTTGCGCGAGAAGCCACTCAGCTGGACGGGCTGCGCGGGGGCGCCCAAGCACGTCTCAATGCCCCCGCACTCGCCCCACTCCTCGGTGCGAACGATCCCACTACGCCCCGAAGTCAGGGCCTCGGTCACGATCTCGAGATCGTTGCCGAGAGGACTGACCAGTCCCTGGCCGGTGACCACGACGCGAACACTCACTCGGCAGCCTCCTGGCTCAGCAGAGTGCACAGAAGGCGTGGCATTCGCCCCATCTGCCGGTAGACATCTCCTGAGATCTGAAACTCCGACATGAAAGTCTTCTCCGTTGCCACGATCGGTCCGTGCGAATGGGCACCCTCGTCCTGGACCCTCGGCGAATGCCTTTGTGGCTTCTCTCCCGCCGCCGGACAGAAAGTGTCGCGCGTTTCCGATGCCACCGCAAAGGGTCCGCAGTCTCCCAGACCTAGGCACTAAACCAATGCAGGAAGATGCACAGGGTACTGTTGAACCGGTGCCAGATGGCGTTAAACTGCAGCCGGTGGTTGTCCGGGTTCCAAGGATGCGCAGCGGGCGGGAAGTCTTGCTCCTCAGACGGAGGGCTTCAGCAGGAAGACTTCCATCTCGCCCTTTCCCTTGATCGCAATGGCGCCCCGGCGCTCAAACTCAAAACCATCCCCGCAGGACTCCACGACCGACTGCGTCACCTGGATTCGACCCGTGACGCCGCTCGACTCCATCCTCGAGGCAACGTTGACGACATCACCCCACAGGTCGTAGCTGAACTTGGTCGTTCCAATCACGCCCGCCACAACCGGCCCCTGGTTGACCCCGATCCGAAGGGCCAACTGGTGCCCAGTCTCCCGGTTCAGGCGGTCTACGCACTCACACATCTCTTGCGCCATCCGGAGCAGCTTGTCCAGATGGTCGGGGCAGGGATGGGGGACACCCCCAGCCACCATATAGGCGTCTCCGATGGTCTTGATCTTCTCGAGCCCCAGCGCCAGCACAAGCTCGTCAAAGGCGCCGAAGTAGACATTGAGCAGGTCGATGAGCTGGTCTGGCCTGAGCTTCTCTGACAGCGGAGTGAACCCGACAATGTCCGCAAAGAGCACGGATGCGTTGGGGAAATTGTCGGCGATGTAGCCGTCGTTTTCCTTGAGCCGAGCCGCAATCGACCCCGGCAAGACGTTCAACAGGAGCTCCTCCGACCGGGCATGAGCGAAGAGAAGCTCACGCTTGGAGAGCTGGGCGACCCGGAAATTTCCCCAGACCACAACGGTCAACAAGAGAGCCACCGCCATCAGGCCCCCCACCCGGATGGCGGCCAATAGGCCCGGACCGATGTCGACCGCCCAGAGCGGCTGCAGAGAAGTTCGCTGCCACTCGATGGTCGCCAGCGCGAGCATCGCACACCCACTCAGCAGCCAGGCAAATGGGACGTCCTTGGGGTGGATCGCCACCACCGAAAAGATGGGGATGACCAGAAGAAAGTAGTGAACCCCCGACTCGGGAGTGATGAAGAAATAGACGTGAAAGATGAGATTCGTCAGCCCACAGATCACCAAATAGATGGCGGCTACTCGGCTCCTCCCCACCACTACGAGGCCCAGTCCGATGCTGTAGAGCGCGATGTATGAGCCGTTGAAGAGTGCCAGCCGAGACCAGCCCATCGCTACATAGAGGAGGGTGTAGAGGGCCGAGATTCCGATGGTGAACACCGTGATCCGCCGTAGCGCCGTGGTCCGACTGAACTCGTCGGCCACTTCGGGATCCATGGATCCATCTTCGGCTACGTTCCGGTCGACCATCGTGCTCCCGTATCGGACGCTTTGGCCCAACGTGCTGAGAGGCCCAGACGATAACATCGGTCCGACCGCAGCTCCCGAGGGCCATTCCCCCCGCGACACTGCCACCCAACAGATCGTATCCCAGGTCGGTCCCGACACAGGACGGGGGAGCCAACCGAGACCGGGCACGAACTCTTTCACAGGGCTCACGCCTTGATCGTTCTGGGGGGGGACGATCCTCCAGTTCAGCGGGGATAACATAGGGCCTCTTGTCGGACCCAGAGCCCATGTCACGCTCCTCCACGAGGATGCCCCGACTCCCGCTGCACTTTGCGTTGGTGGCATCGATGGTGGGGCTGTTGTTGGCCGCGATCCTGACGATCGGTGGTGTCGTCTATCTCAAGACCACTACCGCAATCGAATGGCTGGTCCATGTGCAGATGGAGAGCCTCGCCGTCGCCGCCCGCAGCGAGGTGACAAATCTGCTGCAGTCGGCCTCACGGGTGTTGGACGAATACGAGACCAACCTCAGTCACGACAGGCTTCCTATCGAAGACCCAGAGGCGCTGGGCGGACTCTTCGTCGAGCGGCTTCGGCACGAACCCGTCATCGGCTGGCTCGGATTGGGGGACGCCCGCGACAACTCCTATGTGGGGGCAACGCGGTTCTACAAGGACGGCACCATTCACTACTACTACGCGCCGCCGGCAGCGCTTGGCACGCCAGCCACCGAGGTGCAAATAGACAGCGATGGAACCCGGACCCCAATCGACAACTCCGCACTACTCCCGTACGAGGTGCACAAGAAGGTCTGGTTCCAGCAAGGGCTCAAGACGACCGAGAGCCGATGGCTGGAGCCCTACGTCTTTACCAACGGTGCGCTCGGGATGACCGCGGTGCGCCGCGTTGCGATTCCATCGGAAGACCGCGAGGCCGCGGGGGTACTCATGGTGGACTTCTTCCTCCGCGACCTGGGCCAATTTCTAGCCAAGTTGGTCGCCGGAGAGAGCGGCCGAGTGGTCCTGGTCACTAGCCAGGGAACAGTGATCGGTCTGCAGCCCGAGGATGTGCAGTTGCACAAGCTCTTGGCCTCGGGATTGGCGGTTCGGAACAAAGCCGTGGCCTCCCAGCACGGAGACGGTCGGCAACTTCGCTTGGGCGCAGATGGCACCGACTATCGCATTTGGTTCAGCGACCTCGCCCTCGACGAAGCCCTCCGATGGAAAATTTGGATTGTGGTGCCTGAGGACGAGCTCACAGGTCTCATCGAGGAAAACGTCAAGGCGGCGCTGCTCATCGGCGCCCTATCACTCCTTTTGGCGATCTTCTTTGCTCTGTTGATCGCCCGCAACATCGCCACCCCGATTGGCTTGATCAGCGCCGACGTGGAGCGGCTGGGTTCCCTGCACCTGCTCGACACGAAAAACCCGGGCTCTTTCATCAAAGAGGTCGACGTGCTGAGTGACTCAATTGACCACATGAAGGCGGGCTTGCGCTCATTTGAACGCTATGTGCCATCGGAGTTGGTGCGCAAGCTCATTGAGCAGGGGCAGGAAGCCAAGCTGGGCGGACAGGTCTGCGAGTTGACCATCCATTTCTCGGATATCGCAGGCTTCACCGGGATTGCAGAAGACCTCGACGCCAACACGACGGTGCAGGAGTTGGGTGACTACCTCAGTCTGATGACCGGTGCCATCCGAGAGCAGCACGGCACCATCGATAAGTTCATGGGCGATGGGATCATGGCCTTCTTCAACGCGCCCGTGCCCCTACCGGATCACCCACGCCATGCCTGCCTGGCTGCGTTGAATGCCCAGGCTGCTCTCGCCGCGGATGGGATCGCACGGCAGGCTCAAGGGAGACCTGTCTTCACGACCCGGATCGGGCTGGCTGTCGGCGAGGTGCTGGTCGGCAACATCGGCACCGAGGAACGGATGGCTTACACGGTGATTGGCGATACGGCCAACCTGGCGGCGCGCCTCGAGTCCCTGAACAAGTACTACGGCACTCACATCCTGGCCTCCGGTGCTCTCTGGACACAGGCCGGTGAGGGCTTCGAGTGGCGAAGAGTCGACCAAGCAGTGGTCTTCGGCCGCCGGGAAACGACCGACCTCTACGAACTGCTAGGCCTTAAGGGAAAGACTCCCGAAGCGCTGCTCCACGCGCGAGACCTCTATGAGCAGGCGCTCTCTGCGTACCTGAGCCAGGCGTTCTCTGAGGCCAAAGTGGGCTTTGCGGCCGCGGCCCAGGCGCGCCCTGGAGACAAGGCCGCGATGCAGCTCGCCGAGCGCTCGGCCGCGTTCGCCGCCAGTCCCCCGCCAGCTGGTTGGAACGGGGTTTGGAGCCACACCAGCAAGTGACTTTTGCCGGCGCAGAGACTTTGCCCGTGACCCTTTCTCGATCCGTCCGGCCCACTTGCCGTTCTGGGCCTCAGGTTCGCAGAAGACCAACCGTACTGCGTACGACCCAACTGTCGACCCTGCTCGTGCTTGCCGTACCGTCCATCAGCTGCAGCATCCCGGACCCCTGCCAGCTGGATGACGGCTCAGCGGCGCCATCAACGTGTCTGGAGCCGACGCAGGATCCTGAGTACTACGTGGACAAAGGACTCGCCTACTTCGACACCATGGACAGCGACAAGGAGTGGCAAGGGGATCCGAACTACTCCCCGTTGGTTGCGCGCTGGGAATGGCCACCTTGGCTCAAGCTTACGGCCTATACCCGCGACAACATCGAGGCCACCGACGCGCTGCTCCACCTGTACCCATCCACAGTTCCAGAGCGCGATTGCCGGTTCTTTTCGGAGCAGCCCTTTGCGCGCTGCAGGGTGACCTTTTTCTACGCCGACCACGACGGCCAGCCCTGCCCGATCTACGAGGAGTTCACCTTCAACAACGCAGGGGAGATGACCTTCATCGAGGCCTGGTCGGACCTCCCAGGAATGCTCCCCATGGACGATTCCGCAGACCCTTGGGCAGAAAGTGCTGGAGTCAGTCGCCTCTCGACGCGGGTCCCTGGGCTCGGAAACGCAGAGGGCCGAATCGACCTCCAGAGCGATGCGATGCTCGCCGCGGCAGCCGACGACCCAGACATCAACGACTTCGTCGTCCGGGCCAACGATTGGTACGCAACGTGGTCGGCTGAGCTCGAGGCAGCCGGAGACGACCTCTGGGAGCGAGGCTGCGGCTGGTAGCTAGGCCACTGGACTGGCGGTCTCAGTCGGTCTTCTTGCCCTTGGGTCGCGGGGGCCGCTTCTTCTTGGGCGGATCCTGGTCATCACCGGCGGCGCGGATCCGCTCCGTGTCGAGCAGGTGATCGTAGCCACCCGTATTCATCTTCCAGATGGCCGAGAAGCGCTTACTGCTCCACAGGGGGCCCTCGGTAATCAGGGTTAGGGCACGGTAAAACTCAGCCACCCCCGCATCCGTGAACTGAGGCGTGCCGCTCAAGAGGGTCTCCTTGTAGCCCCTGGGGGCCAGCCGGTGCACGTGGCCGATTCGCCACGTGCCCTCTTCTTCGTTGGGTGGCATTCGGGACAGGAGTGGATCCGCCAGGGCGTAGACGTCGAGAATGCGAGTCTGAGGGCCCGCAAGGAAGCCCAGGTAGCCAATCCGACTGGAGTACTTCACACCAATGTTCTGCTCCGCGTATCTCCGTCCCCATTCTGCTGATCGACTCGAAGGCAGCTCAACCTCTCGGTTCATGTTCATCAGGCTGGCTGACTTGAAG
>CAZQTQ010000278.1:580-6105 GCA_964596025.1 uncultured Rickettsiales bacterium | reverse complement strand
GAGGTAGTTGGGGACCCCGTCCTCGTCGGCATCCGTGTCTGGATTGCCGTCGGCGTCGGCGTCTCCGTCCTCTTCGTCGGCAGTGTCGATGCCGTCGCCGTCGTCGTCGGAGTCCAGCACGTCGGCCGTTCCGTCTTCATCGCTGTCGGTCGGTGCTGAGGGGTCGTCACCGATCTCCTCGCCGTCCTCGATTCCGTCTCCGTCGGTGTCCGGATCGAGCGGATCGGAGCCTGCGAGGGCCTCGTCCGCATCGATCGCTCCGTCACCGTCGCTGTCGTCGTCGTCGTCGATGCAGTCGGGTACCCCGTCGCCGTCGGTGTCGTCGAAGCCGTCGACGAGGGAGTTGTCGCAGTCGCTGTCGACCGCATCGCAGCTCTCGGTAGCCGATGGGTAGATGGTGGCGTCCTCGTCGTCGCAGTCCAGCGTGAAGGTGACCCCATCGCCGTCGACATCGTCGTCGATGCAGTCGGGACTCTGGTCTCCGTCGGTGTCGTCGAACTCATCGACGAGGGAGCCGTCGCAGTCGCTGTCAACCGCATCGCAGAGCTCGGTGGCGCCGGTGTAGATGCCGTCGTCGTCGTCGTCGCAGTCGGTCGTGTTCGGGTCGCCGTCGCCATCCTGGTCGCCGTCGGCGCAGTCGGGCAGCCCGTCCCCGTCGGTGTCATCGAAGCCGTCGACGAGCGAGCCGTCGCAGTCGCTGTCGACGGCATCGCAGAGTTCGGTGGCACCGTTGTAGATGCTGTCGTCGGTGTCGTCGCAGTCGGTGGTGTCTAGATCGCCGTCGTTGTCGTCGTCGGTGTCGATGCAGTCCGGCTCGCTATCGCCATCGGTGTTGGCGAACCCATCGACGAGGGAGAGGTTGCAGTCGCTGTCGATGCCGTCGCAGAGCTCGGTGGCCGTTGGGTAGATGGTGTCGTCGAGTGGGGCGCAGTCGTTGTCGTCTGGGAGTCCGTCGTTGTCATCGTCGGTGTCGATGCAGTCGGGTATCTGGTCGCCCTCGCTGTCGAGGAAGCCGTCGACGAGGGAGAGGTTGCAGTTGCTGTCGATGCTGTCGCAGAGCTCGGTGGCCGACGGGTAGATGGTGTTGTCGAGTGGGGCACAGTCGTCGCCGTCCAGGCTGCCGTCGCCGTCGTCGTCGTCGTCCAGACAGTTTGGCAGTGTGTCTCCGTCGGTGTTCAAGTAGCCGTCAACCAAGTCCCCGTCGCAGTCGCTGTCAGTCGCATCGCAGAGTTCTGGTCCGCCGGTGAACACGACGTTGTTGTTGTCGTCGCAGTCGCTGGTGTCGGGATCGCCGTCGTTGTCGTCGTCTTCGTCGGTGCAGTCGGGCTCGAGGTCGTTGTCGTAGTCGTCGAATTCGTCGACGAGGGAGTTGTCGCAGTCGCTGTCGATGGCGTCGCAGAGCTCGGTGGCGCCGTTGTAGATGCTGTCGTCGGTGTCGTCGCAGTCGGTGGTGGCGAGGTCCCCGTCGCCGTCGACGTCGTCGTCGCACACGTCGCCAATGGTGTCGCTGTCTTGATCCTCTTGGCCAACATTGGCGTCGTTGGGGCAGTTGTCGCTGCTGTCGGGGATGCCGTCTTCGTCTGTGTCTGGCTCGGGGATTGTGACGGTCACGTTGTCGAAGGCCGAGCCCACGGAGCCCCCGTTGTCAAAGGAGTAGAGGCTGATCTGACCCGAACTGAAGGTGCTGTCGGTGGCGGTAAAGAGGAGGTCTCCGGCCTCAAAGGTCCCGTTGCGATCGTCGTCGAACCAGACCTCGAGCGTGGAGCCCTCGGCGACGATCCGCAGCGAATACCAGAGGTAGGTGACAAAGGTGGTGCTGGAGTAGCCGATCTGTGTCGCTGTGCCGGAGGAAACTTTGTAGAGGCGGGTCCCTCCCGTTCCGCTGCTGCGACCTCCCGATCCGGTGGACGGGTAGCCATCGCCTCCGCAGAGGGTCACGAGATAAAAGTTGCTCGCGTCGCTGAAGCGGAAAGACACTCCGAGGCTGTCGTTGTCAGGGCTGTAGAGGTCGACGTCCAAGGTGAGGTCGGACCAGCTCTGGGTGCCGTAGGTGAGGTGATTGTCGATTGCGTCGCCCGAACCCCAGGTGCCATTCGAATCGTCGGTATTGGCGTGGACGACGGAGCCGTCCGCGGCCCAGGAGTCGGAGGAGTAGTGGGTGGTCCAGCCCCCGTTTCCGCTCATGGACGTTGTGTTGTAGCTAGAGAAGTCCTCTGAAAAGGCAACGATTTGGGCGGACGCTGGAGTGGCTGTCGCAGCTAGGCCGGCGAGCTGTCCTGCGAAGAACGCGGCGCAGAGTTTGGAACTGGGTCTGAGTCCAACCATCAGCCGATCATCGTAGCCAGTCGAAGGGCTGGCCCCAAGGGCGGTTGACGCCCCCTGTATCCGGTCGTGCGCCTTGGGACTAGAGGTACTTCTCCGGCGCAAAGGCCTGAAGGACCTCATCGGGAATGCGTTTCGGCCGACCGGTTTGGCGATCGATGTAGGCCCAGACATTCATGCCTCGTGCGATGACAGTCCCGTCGATCGCGCGCAGGACTTCGTGCTTCCGGTGGGCGGTGGCCGCCTTTAGAAAGCTGGGCCAGGTCCGCAAGAGCAAGCGCTCGCCAAGCCGTGCGCTGCGGTGGTAGTCGATCTCGTGCCGTCGC
Organism: uncultured Rickettsiales bacterium; assembly: GCA_964596025.1. Classification (GTDB taxonomy): domain Bacteria; phylum Myxococcota_A; class UBA796; order UBA9615; family UBA9615; genus CAZQTQ01. The sequence continues at coordinate 3,457 of CAZQTQ010000278.1, read as the reverse complement.
ACCACGAACATCGCCTGGAGGCGCCGGTAGCAGGCCCAGTCCACCCCTTCGGCTGTCGAATGTGCGATGGCAGCGCGCACCATCCAGCCGACGATGGCGACGTTGGACGCGATGCCCTGGTCGTCGATGTCGGGGCGTACCACGGTCATAGGCAAGACGTAGGGGGAAGGGGCGGACTGCCAGCGCATGGGGTCAGTGTGCCAAAGCTCCGCTTGCCTTCCCATCCGGCGCGGCGCAAACTTAGACACTGAACGTACGTTTAGTTGGGCTGGATGGACCAGAGAACGAACCAGGCGCTGCGGGGGCGAGGGGCGGTGAGTAACCGCGCCGGTCGGCACGAAAGCGCCACAAGCGCTCCTTTTGACGACGGATGGGGCAGCCTAGACGAGCCGGGGAGCCTGCCCAAGACGATCGTCACCCACGACTTGAGCCGCAGCATTCTCAGCACCAACGACTCGCCGGATGTTCCCTTCTCGCAGTCGGTCAACCCCTACCGCGGCTGCGAGCACGGTTGCATCTACTGCTACGCGAGGCCCAGCCATGCGTGGTTGGGCTACTCCCCAGGGCTGGACTTCGAGACACGGATCCTCGCCAAGCCGGCGGCAGCGGAGCTCTTGCGGGAGGCCTTCATGAGGCCCAAGTACCGCCCTCAGGGGCTCGCCCTGGGAGCCAACACGGATCCCTACCAGCCGGTCGAGCGGGAGCTTGGCATCAGCCGCGCCCTCCTCGAGGTTTTGCTTGAATTCCGGCATCCGGTGACCCTCATCACCAAGTCGGCCGGTGTCTTGCGGGATCTCGATCTGCTCGGTGAGCTCGCGGCGCAGGGCCTGGCCCGGGTCTTGATCTCCGTGACCACTCTGGACCCCAAGCTGTCCCGCAGCATGGAGCCTCGGGCTTCGGCACCAGCTCGCCGGCTGCAGGCCATAGCCGGTCTGGCCGAGGCTGGGGTGCCGGTTGGTGTCCTCGCTTCACCGATGATTCCTGCCCTTAACGATTCCGAGCTGGAGGCGGTCTTGGAAGCAGCCCGGGATGCCGGAGCGGAGACTGCGGGCACCATCCTCTTGCGGCTTCCGATGGAGGTGGCGGAGCTCTTTGAGGAGTGGCTCCGAGCCCATCATCCGGATCGAGCCGAGCGGGTTCTCTCGCTCGTGCGCCAGACCCGGGGAGGGGGTCTCAACCAAGCGGCCTTTGGCCAGCGCATGCGGGGAAGTGGACCCTATGCCGAGCTTCTGCGTAGACGTTTCCACGTGGCCGTCGGTCGCCTGGGCCTGGATCGTGAGTGGCCTCCACCAGACTTAAGCCTGTTTCGGCGAACAGCGGTACCGCGGGCCCAGCTCTCGCTCTTCTCCGATGCTGTCTAGCCCCAGCCGGCTAGACTGGCGGGCCCTGATCGGCCGGAGGTGTGCTGTGTTGTTTTCCCTTCCCCGCCACAAGCTCGAGTTGCCGGCGCCAGACCGGGCCCTGCCCGGCCGAAGCAAGGCGATGCCGGTGCCTCCGCGTCACGCGGTCTTGGGTACGCCCTTAGACGGTGGGTTCGAGGGAATGGAGGAGATCGTCTTTGGAATGGGCTGCTTTTGGGGTGCAGAGCGGAAGTTTTGGACTCTGGACGGCGTGTATTCCACCGCCGCGGGCTACGCGGCCGGCCTGACGCCCAACCCGGTCTACGAAGAGGTCTGTTCGGGGCTGACGGGACACAACGAAGTCGTCCGAGTCGTCTTCGAGCCCTCGAAGATCCCGCTGGAGCGGCTGCTTCAGACCTTCTGGGAGAACCACGATCCCACCCAAGGGATGCGCCAAGGCAACGACGTCGGCACTCAGTACCGCTCGGGCATCTACGTCACCAGTCCGGAGCAGAAGAGCGCGGCCCTCTCCAGTCGCGAAACCTACGCTGAACGACTAATCGAGGCTGGCTTCGGCCCGGTTACGACGGAAGTTCAGGACGCCGGGCCCTTTTACTTCGCCGAGGAACTGCACCAGCAATACCTTCATAAGAACCCGTCGGGCTACTGCGGCATGGGTGGCACCGGGGTTAGCTGCCAGGTGGGGCTCTCGACTGCCTGAGCGGCCTTTGGCCAGCGGGGTGGCGGTTGTTTCGGCTCAGTGGGCGTGCGGGAAGTGCTTCTTCATCGCGTCGATCGCCGACGATAGGGCCTCAGCAGCGGCCGGATCGGCCTTCTGTTTCGCAACCATCGCCGCCCGCATCACGCCGTGGCAAGCGGCCAGGGTGTCCAAGTAGGCAGTCCGGGTCTTCTTGTCTTGGGCATCGACCGGCTTGAGCTTCTGGGTCAGGAAGTACTGTGAGACCACCTCGATGATGCGGGAGGCATGTTCTTCCTTAGTCAGGGTCCAGCGTACGAGCTGCTGGGCGCTCTGTGCGTCGCTCTTCTCGCTGAGCTCTCCGATCTTGGTGGCCGCTTTGGCGATCGTCGCTGCGTCCTCGACCATGGCGTCAAAGCGGGCCTCGTCATCGTAGATGCCGCAGGGTACCTGGCAGTGGGCCTGGGCTTCGGGAAGGGCCACGACGACGCTCGAGAGAGTGCAGGCCAGTAGGAGAAAGAGGCGCATGTCGTGGTTCCTTTGGGCAAGTCCGGGGTCTCGTTGTGGGCGATGCTCAAGCTGCCCACTCTACTCCGATTTCACTTCCGGCCTCGCTCGTCCTCAGGGGCTGAGATCGCCTTGAATCCAGAGTCGGCCGTCCGGGCCGCGCTCGATGGCCAGAAGCGCCCCTTTCCTCCACTCCAGGGCGGCGTGCAGCTCCCCGCAGATCAACAGGCGATGACGGTGAAGCCCTCCTGGGTGGGGACAACGGCAGCTCTCCTCGCGCAATTGTGCCGCCCACGGCACGCCCTCAAAGACGAGGTCGAAGAGCAGGCCGGG
>CAZQTQ010000278.1:0-570 GCA_964596025.1 uncultured Rickettsiales bacterium | reverse complement strand
TTGCAGCCGACGCGCACGATGCGCTGAACAACCTCCTGGGAGCTCAGGGTCTTTTCCAGCCGCTGGCGGTTGCTGCGCAGGACGGCCACGGAGCGTGTGGGAGGTCCGCGCTACGCGGACTGGATCTGCGGGGGCGCCGCCCGCTCCAACCAGTTGAAGTCGGGCGTGCCGGCGTCCAGCAACCAGCCGCAGGGATCGTTTGGGGTGGTGGCTCCGGTCGAAGTATGGAGCAGGCCGGGGGACCGGCCCGGCTCGAGGCTGCCAAGGCCCGGGAGGTTCAGAGCGTCCGCTCCGCCTGCGGTGGCGGCGTGGACCAGCGAGAGGGCCGGGACCTCGGGGTAAGCAGCCCGCAGTTCTGCCGCCTCTCGGAGCACCGAGAGATCCGGGGCTGCGGTCGAGGTTCCGGTCCCGATCGCGACCCGACATCCTTCCTCGAGGAAGGAGACCAGGGGGGGGACTCGCCCGGCCACTTTGCGGTTCGTCCGCGGGCAGAGCACCAAGGGCGCACCGGCTCGACTGGCTCGTGCCGCCATGTCGCGGGTCGCGGTCGTCATGTGCACCAGCATCACG
>CAZQTQ010000277.1:3653-6112 GCA_964596025.1 uncultured Rickettsiales bacterium | reverse complement strand
CCTCGATGGGCTCGCCCCAGGTACGTTTGTCAGCGCTCAATGCAAGAACCCTTCGTCGTCCAAAACGACCGCCTGAGCATCAAAGACCGGACCCTTGCGGCAGGTGAGCAACCAGCGGTCGTAGGGACTCATCTGGGCCCTCCGCTCGGGGTCTTCGCCTTCTCTGCTCTCAATAACGCAGGCCATGCAAACGCCGACTCCACAGCCCATCAGCGTCTCCACCGAGACCTGAGCCGGGAGTCCTCGTTCATGGGCTGCCGCGGCAACAGCCCGCAGCATTACCATCGGGCCGCAGGCATAGAGGCGCAGGGGCCCCTGAGCCTCCGACCGATCCAGCCAACGTTCGAATGCGGCGACGACGTGTCCATGAAAGCCGAGGGTGCCGTCCATCGTCGCGCGGTGTACCCGCGGATCCTCACCGTAGCGCTCGTCAAAGCCCACCATACAGCCACGGTCGGCCACCGAGGCCACCCCCAAGAAGGCCGCCCAGGCCCGGTGCGCCTTGGACTCCAAGGCATCGGCGAGCGCGACCATCGGGGGAATGCCCACCCCGCCCCCCAAGAGAATTGCCCGTTCTCCCTCTTCCGGAAGTCGAAAGCTCCGACCCAAGGGCCCGAGCAATCGGGCCTCTTGGCCAGGGGTCATCCGCGACATCAGCGCCGTCCCCTCCCCCACGACCCGGTAGAGGATGTCGCAGATCCCGTCGGACGCCCTTTGAATCGAGAAGGGCCGGCGGGCAATGGGGGTCAATCCCTCGGCCGTTTGCAGCATGGCAAAGCAGCCGGGCAAGCAGCCCTCGGCCACTTCGGGCGCGAGGAGGCGCAGGAGGAACACCCCCGAACCGAGGTCTCGGTTCTCCACCACCTGGGCCAGCGCATCGTGCACGAACTCTGCTCCACGAGGCGACCACCAGGTGCCTCGTGGGCCCTACTTACCCCTCGGCTCCAGCGCCGTCCAGCCAGCAGCAGAGGACAAGAGCATCTTCATCCTCCGACCGGTAGTACCCCTTGCGGATCCCGACCTGCTCAAAGCCTCGGCTGCTGTACAGCGAGAGGGCGGCCTCGTTGCTCGCCCGAACCTCCAGGAAAACCACTCGACCACCACGGGCCTGTCCACGCCGCTTAGCGAGCTCGACCAACGCCGCGCCCACCCCTCGTCTTCGGTATTCCGGATCCACGGCCACGTTGAGGAGACTGATCTCCTCCGCTACCACCCAGAAGTCGGCATAGCCCACGGCGATCTCAGCTCCTTCGCCCTCCGGAACGAGCAAGGCGAGCCAGACCTCGGCCTGAGGGAGTTGCAACTCCTGCTGAAAGGCACCTTCGGGCCAAGTGTGGTGGAACGCACGCCTCTCCAATGCCCCGAGAAGCTCCAAGTCATCGGTACTGGCCTGGCGAAAACGAAGGGTCACTGAGGCACCGTAGCAGCCCACTCCGCTCTCTTTCGGGATAGACTAGCCGAAAGGGCGCACCCAGCGATGAGCGACATCGACACCCTACTGGACGACCTGTCGAAGACGGCCGCCGATCCGAGACCTGCCCGGGGTACGGACGAGTCCGCAGGTTTCGATCCCGCCGTCGCCGCCGGCCCGGCTTCGGCGCCAACATCCGTCCAGGAACGGGCAGCCCACCGTGCCCGTATCAAGGAAGTCGAACGCCTGCTCGCCGTCTTTCTCAAGGCGGGCAAGACGCTGCGCCTCTACGACGACGACCACCGCTTCTTCGACCGCTTCGTGCAGGAGTTTGGGGAGCGGCTCCATAAGCAACTTGCCACGGAGCATGCCCTCACCCTCGAGGTCACACCCACGTCGATCAACTGGGACGGCTCCGCTGTCTTCAAGAACAAGGAGCAGCGAGAGAATCTCGCCTTCAAGCTCTACCGAGACGGAGTGCGACTCCTGCAATTTCGCCGCGGCATCGCTGAGGAGGAAATTCGCGAGTTTGTCGGGCTCATCGCCCGAGAGGTCGAGGGCGGAAAGAAGGCGACTCGCGACCTGTCGATCATGTTCTGGGAGGCCGAATTCAAGCACATCCATCTCGCGGTGGCCGAGACATTCACTGAGTTCACCGAGGATGCGGTCGAAACGCTCGCTCGCCTAGAGGGCGACCTCAGCCGCATCCAGAACAGCTTCCAGCTCCGAGACCGAACCCAGCGACCGCTCCAGGACTATCTCCCTATGGCCGAGCGGGGCCTTCCGGAGGGGAGCGTAAGCACGGGCGGGGGTGCGAGTCTGGACAGTAGCGCAGTGCCACTCGATTCATTGGACCATGAGCAGGCTCCACAGGCACGCCCCGTCACCAGCCCCAAGCACGTCGATATGACCGGTGAGCACGAGACGTCCAACGTCATGGACGACTTCCTCGCTGGGGATGCCATCGGAGGCGGGGGAAGTGTCAGTCCGACCGACGGCGGAATCGGAACCATGGGTGACGGCTTCGCCGGACTCGGCGGAGCGGGCC
>CAZQTQ010000277.1:0-3643 GCA_964596025.1 uncultured Rickettsiales bacterium | reverse complement strand
GAGATGATGGTGGTCGAGGTGGTGAGGATGGCCAACGAGTTGAACGTCGCCGAGGTCCCGGAGTTCATCGACCCCAAGGTGGTGCTCGACTCCGGTGCAGGAGCGCACGTCATGAGGAAGAAAGATTGCCAAGGTCTTGAGATCTTGGAATCGGCGATGACCAAGGCGCAGGAGCCGAAGAGGGACGCTTGTCGGAGGAGGGCGAGGACGGTCAGGGCCCAGGCGGAACAGCACTCGGAAGCGAAGGCTACGGCGGAAAGGGCGCGGGACGAGGCTACGGCGATGGCTTGGGCGAGGGTTGGAGCCCCGACGGTCTCGCCGAAGAGATTTTCGATACGGACCTGCTGGCTGAACTGGAGGGAGGCGGTTCCACGCGCAAGCCAACGGGTCGACTCTGGGGGGGGTCTCGAGGTGGGACCGACGCGTCACCAAACGGCCCGGTGGAGGGCACGGGTTGGGGGACGGACCACGGGGGACCGGCGTCTTCGGGTTACGACGCCAATCTCCATCCCGATGATGAGATCGACATGCCCAATGTGCCCGAAGCAGCCCTCAGCGATTCCGCCTTGCTTCAGGTGTTCGAGGACCTCCACGGCCTTGAGAATCCCTACGCCAGCTTCGAGGACGTGGGCTGCGTCCTGGCCGAGGTAGTCCTGGGCGTAGCGGATCCCGAGGAGTTGGACCCCTTCTTGGCCCACATCGACGAAGCCGTCGGGCCCCTACTCTCGACCGCCGCCCTCGGACCCGCCAACTCCATCCTCCGGCGCCTCGCCCTCCTCCGCGATGCCTTTGTGACTTCAGGAGATCCCAGAGGCCCCGTCCTTCAGAAATTTTTCGTCCACCTCTGCCTATCCGAGCGCCTGCAAATCATCGCCGATACCCTCAACGAGCGGTGGAATGAGGAGTGGACTGGCGACCTCTTCAGCTTCATCTCACTCCAAGACCCGACGTCTCTGGGCGAGCTCTTCTTGTTCCTGGGAAAGGTCGGCCACCTCGCGCCGCGGCGGATCATCACCGACGCATTGATTCTGCTCAGCCATCGCCGCGCTGAGGTCTTCGACGAGGCCCTTCGAAGCCCGACATGGCACCTCTGTTCGGATGCGGTCTACGCACTGGGCCGCATCGGCGACGCCCGTTCGATGGACTACATAATCGGCACTTTCTCGCGCCCAGAGAAGCAAATCCGGGAAGAGGTGATGACGGCTCTGCGTCCCTACCAGAGCCAGCGGATCACCGATCTCATGATCGAGGCCCTTCACGACGAGCTGCAGGAGGTGCGCCTCGCGGCTCTTCGCTACCTGTCGGTCTACCGCATCCGAGACGCCATGGATGCGCTCGGACAGTTCATCTCCAGCCCCGATTTCGGCCGGAGGACGTTCCGGGAACAGCGTGGCTGGTACATCGCCCTGGGACATGTCGCCGGCGATCGAGGTTTTGCCGCCTTCCAGAGCAAGATTGAGCCTTGCCGCGCTTCAGGCGTCATGACCGACGAGAGCCACCTGGCACTGCTCGGTATGAAGGCCACCCGCAGCAGCCACTGGCGGGCCTATGTGGAGGAACTGACCCAGACCAGCAAGGGAGAACTCGCCATAGTCGCCCGCAAGCTGCTCGGGGCCAAGAAGGCGGGGCGCTCATGAGCGACCGCGGCGGAGGGCACAACCCCGAACACGCGCTGGAGGAGGCTCGGGTTCATGCGCTAGGCAAGGACTTGGTCTCCCGTCTGGCCATGCTGCTCAAGACGGTCCGAATCCACTCGGTCCACAACGAGGCCCTGAAGTTCTCCGTGAGGATCTTTGTCGAGAGTGCAAACTCTCTCTTCGGCCACCTCGGCGACTTCACGATGCGGGGCGACAAGGACGCCATCTTCATCAACGACATCCGCATCCGTCCCGAGATCATTCTGTGGGACAACATCGTGCACCTCATGAAGGAAATGGCGCGGCGTGGAGCCGGCGGGCTGGTCTTCTCGGGAACGGTGAGCCCCCAGGCCACCCGAAGCCTCATTGAGGTGCTCCTCGACCATGAAGAGCTGGATCCCGAGGTGGGGGCGGCGCTCCTCAACGAGAAGTTGGCCGGACACCGGGTCTCTTCGGTCTCCTTCTTGCCACGCCTCTCGCTCGTCACACACACCCAGCAGGTCTCCACGGTAGGCGGAGGAGGCAAGGGAGGAGGAGCAGGAGGGGCCGGGGCTACCGCAGGACGCTCGGTCCGCGTCTACTCCGAGCTACTCGTAACTTGGCGGGCCTACCTCGAGTCCCGCCAAGGCCAGGTGCCGGAGGTCCTTCGGCTGAGGCTCCTTCACGCGGTTCAAGCCGCCGTCGACATGCTGCATGAGGACCACCGATGGTTCATCGCCACGGCGAGCTACCGCGACCAAGAGAGCTATTTGGCGGTGCACTCGGTCAACATGGCCGTTCTCTCGATGGCCGTCGGCAACCGGCTTGAGCTCGGCCGCAAGGCACTGATGAACCTCGGGATGTCCGCCCTCTATGCCGATTCGGGGATGCGTCGCCTCACCGACAACCTCGTGGCACCGAACGAGGAGGAAGAGGAGGCGCTCACCAGTCACCCGTTTCGCTCCGTTATGGAGATTATGGAGTCCCCCGCCCTGACCCGGGCCCAGCGAGATCGCATCCTTGTGGCCTACGAACACCACATCGGCCTCGACGGAAGCGGCTTCCCGCTCGCCATCCCCGGCAAGCCCAAGCACCTGTTCAGCCACATCATCACGTTGGCGGATCGCTACGACGAACTCACCTCGGATCGGCCGGATCAGGAAGCCCTGAGCCCCATCGAGGCCATCGAGATCCTCTACGAGGAGTCCGAACTCTACGACCACCGGCTGCTCCCCATCTTCGTCAACATGCTGAGCCCGGTCCCCGTGGGCACAGTAGTGCAGTTGTCGACCGGTGAAGTGGCGGTGGTGGCCAGCCCGGCGGAGAGTTCAGCGCTGAACTTGCGGCCCATCGTGCGAATCGTGTTGAGCCCGGACGCCGTCGCTGTCGCCCCCGTCTCCTTCGACCTGACGAGCCGTGGCCCCGACGGGCGCTTTCTCGCCCACATCGTGGAAGTCCTGCCTAAGGACGTCCTCGAAGGCGTCGGCATCGCCGAAGTCTTATTCTCGAGCGCGGACTACGTAGACCTAGGCGGCGCTGGAACCGAGTGATTCTGGCCAGCCCGAGGTGGCCTCCAAAGGCGCTACTTGGCCGCAGCCTCGTCCTTGCTTCCAAAGCCGTCGACCGGCTCGTTGCCCTTGATGTACTTCTCCACGAACTCGGCAAATCCCACCCCCGGGATGGCACTCTCTAAGAGCTTCTGCCAGTCCTCAGTGAAGGCGAAGCCGCCGCGGTGATCCCAGGCGTAGTTGACGAGGAAGTTCATCGCCTTGACCACCGCCTCCCGGCCAAAGTTCTTGCGCAGGACGTCCATGAGCAAAGGCCCTCGGGCATAGATGCTGCTCTGGGTCTTGGCTGAGCCCGCACGGTACCCAACCCACAGCGGCGCCGTCCGGCTCTGCTTGTGGCCCCGTCGCCTCGACTTCCACTCGTACTTGCGGTCTTCGTAGCCCGAAATATCATCGGCATCGCCGCTCTCCTGCTGGTCGCGGAACTCCACGAAGAGGGAGGCAGCAAACTCGGCGAAG
>CAZQTQ010000276.1:0-6152 GCA_964596025.1 uncultured Rickettsiales bacterium | reverse complement strand
GGCATTCAAGAGGGCCATCAGCCCGTGAAGCCGGTGTACCTCGAGGGCCGCGGTGACGAGGATCACGACCCCACCGATGGCTGCCCCGGCCACAAGGGCTCGCCCTCGACTGACGAGGCGAGCCTCTGGCCCCGAGCCCGTCGCAGTACCCAACCATCCGATGGCCACGGCCCCCGAGCAGGTTGCCAAGCCGACTGTGAGGAGCGACCAGGCCGTCCATAGGTGCTCCGTGGCTACGAAGGCGATGTGGACAAGAGCCCAGGCCACCGCCAGCAGCCCGCCACCAACCCCAACGAACGCGGCCACAAGCCCTTCTGTCTTGGTCGACACCGCGCGGTCGCCCAAGGACGAGCCCGTTCCCAGCGCGCCTAGGGCAGCAACCAGAGCCAAGCAAATGCCTCCGCCACTCAGGCCTAGGAACCGGGTAAACAAAGCGAAATGGATGCCCTGCAGGGCGACTTGGGTGCGCTCTGCGGGGACCGCATCGTCCATCCACTCCCAGGCGGAAGAAGTCCAAGTCAGTCCTCCAATCGTGCCTGCCAAAACGGTGAGCAGGGGAAGCAGGAACCAAAGCACTGCGGGGAACTCCCAGCCCTCCGAGGTCAGGCCCGACAGACGCAGGGAGATGAGGGCAGCGAGCGCCGCGACGAGAAAGACCAGGTAGCTCCAGGGTGCAACGCCGTTGAGGTTCCAGGCGAACTCCCTCCCCTGGTCTCCGAGCATTTCCGCCACTTCCTGGGCAGCCAGATCGGAAGGATCCGCCTCATCTGCAGCTGCACGGCAGGCTCGGGTACACGCCCGGTCCGCTGCCAGATCGCAGATCGAACCGGCGTCAACGGCGTGCCCCAGCCGATTCCGGACCGCGCAACGTTGCCTGGCGTCCTGGCCCGGCCCCTTGGCGAAGCCCGCAACCCAAAGATGGCCCGGATGACCTTCGGCGTAGGCACGGCAGGAGATGGCACAGTCCGCCTGTTGGGACGACTCAGGAGCAACTTGGCTAATGAGGAAGAGAGAAACCGTCCACAACGCGATGACGACGAAACAGCCGAGAAATCCGCGCGCTGTACCCGCAAACGCCGAGGAGACGAAGAGCCCAAACGAAACCTCCTCCTCTCCTTCCTCAGCCTCCTCGCCAACCTCGAGTTCCGCCCGAATCTCGGCCCGGGAAAGAGCCCTACCCTCTTCCCCCACCACCTGCAGCGGTGTCCTAGCGATGCGGTTCGAAGCGCGGCTTTCGCCCGGCGCCTCCACCTGGCTGGAGGGACGGCTGGAGGGACGGCTGGAGGGAACGGGGACCTTGCGAAAGGAATCGGAGGACGAGGCCCACTCGCTCGCAACCGCGTCGGGCAGCGAATCTACCGGTGGGGTAGGGCCGTGAGTAGGCGCGGCCTCGTCCGAGACGGACCACTCGTTGTCCACTTCATCCTCTGCCGGGGCAGGTGGCTCAGCAGGCGTCTCCTCGCCGGACAGGGAGTCTGCAGACACCAACCATTCGCTGGACGCCACACCTTGCACGGGCAAAGCCGCCCTCAGGATCGCCTTGCGGTGCGTGGGATCGTCAATGCCGAATGCAGCGAGCTCGCCGTCACTCAGCCCAGCAAGATCCCCGTCTTGGACGCCGTGACGCTCCAAGAGCGGAAGGTACTGCAGAAGCTGCAGGTCTGCGAGGAGCTGTCGAAGCCGCTCCATGGTTCCCCTACCCTCCGAACAATTTCAACAGCCTCGAACCCCGGGGTCAATGGCACTGTTGACCATACTTTGGGGTCGTTTACGACACGGAGCAGCTTAACGAAGCCCTGCTATCTTGGCTTCCACAGGGGTCCAATTGCGGAAGAGCAGCCTGCCAATTCGTCTGTCGATCGTGGCTTGGTTCGGGCTGCTGTGCTTCGCACCCAATTGGGCAGGAGCACACACTTTTCTCATGTTTAGCGGGGCTTCGGGCACCCCCAGCAGCTGGACCGAACAGAGCTTCCTCCTCACCCCCTACTTCACCACCGACGGAGGCAACACCCTTACGCCCTCTGTGCTCTACGCCGGAAGCTGGACGAGCGGAGGGGACTACCTGTACACCGACGCCGCGGTCGGAGGGAACTGGGTCGTCATCACCAAAGGCACTGGGCTGACCTTCACGCCGAACAGCTTCCAGATCGCTCAGCGCAGCGGAACCCACACCCTCATCTCCTCGACAGGAGCCGAGGTCACGGTGACCGGCGGGGTCGGCGACACCTTCACGTTCCCGGTGACTGTCGACTGGGCCAACTTGAGCAGCCTGACCCTCTACAGCGAGTCCGGCGACCTGGGCTTTGACACGTTCATCTTTTCCCTCTGCCCCGACCCCTACATCATCGGCAACGTCACCGTGGACGAGGGAAGCGGTCTCACCCTGTATGCGAGTACAGAAGGGCTCTCGCCCACCTACTCCTGGGATCTGGACGGCGACGGCCAATACAACGACGCCACCGGCGACACCGTCCTGTTCAACGCCAGCGCGCTCGACGGGCCGAGTACGGTCGAAGTGGGACTGGAGGTAGAGGCGGACTGTGGCGTCGCTGGAGTCCTGACGATGGCCACCTCTCGCACCATCTCCATTCTCAACGTCGAACCGTCCATTACGTCCTTCGGAGGGGACAGCTCTGGCGCCGAGGGCAGCAGCCTGAGCTGGTCCGCTGCCGTCTCCGATCCGGCCGCCGCCGACACCGTCAGCACGAGCTGGGACTTTGGCGACGGAAGCCCCCCGGTAACGGGCGGTCTTAGCCAGAGCTACAGCTACGCCGACAATGGCACCTACAGCGTGACCATCACCGCTACCGATGACGACGGCGACAGCGCGTCCGACACCCTCGCCGTCAGCGTCGCCAACGCCCTTCCCACCGTAAGCGTGACCTCCCTGCCTGATGGAGACGAGGGCGAGAGCTTGAGCTTCGAGGCCAGCGTCAGCGATCCCGGAACAGCCGACATCCTCACCACAACCTGGGACTTCGGAGACGGAAGCCCGAACGGTACCGGCACCACGGTGACCCACAGCTACGCGGACAACGGCAGCTACACCGTGACCACGACGGTCGAAGACGACGACGGGGGCACCATCGCCACCTCAGGCTCGGTCACAATCGACAACGTGAGTCCCAGCCTCACGCAGACGTCGATCCCCTCCTCAGGCGACGAGGGCGAGACTCTGAACTTCGAGGCGACCGCAACGGACCCAGGCAATGACACCATCACCACCAGTTGGGACTTCGGAGATGGGAGCCCGACGGTGCAGGGAACCCCAACCGACCACTCCTGGGCGGACGAAGGCTCCTACACTCTCGTGTTGACGGTGTCCGACGAAGACGGGGGCTCCGAGGAGCTCCAGAGCACCATCACAATCTCGAACCTCGCCCCGAGCATCGGGACCTTTGCTGTACCCAGCGGGGTCGAAGGAGAAGTCTTGAACTTCGCCGCCAGCGCCACCGACCCGGGTTCGGACACGCTGAGCTTCCTCTGGAACTTTGGGGACGGCAGTCCAAGCGTGACCGCTGCACAGACAACCCACGTTTTCGACGACGAAGGGAGCTACACCGTCAGTCTGACGGTCTCCGATGGGGATGGCGGGACCGACACGGCGAGCGGGTCTTCGGTACTGACCAACGCCGCCCCCAGCATCGACAGCCTAACGGGCAACACCACTGGCCTCGAGGGCCAGACCTTAAGCTGGACGGCGGTCGTGACCGACCCCGGTGCGGCCGACTCGGTCACCGTTGAGTGGACCTTTGGTGACGCCTCCAGCCCCGCAACCGGAAGCAGCGTTTCCCACGCCTACCCGGACGAGGGCACCTTTGTCATTACGGCCGTTGCAAGCGACAACGACGGGGCCTCGACGACCGCCTACCTCACCGTCACTGTCAGCAACGACGGACCCAGCATCACCTCAATGACCGTGCCCGCGGGGCAGGAAGGAAGCCCGGTTTCCGTCTCCGCCGAGGCAACGGACCCCGGAGGCGATGTTCTCACCTACAGCTGGGACTTTGGCGACGGCAGCCCAGCGACTTCGGGACAGAGCCTCAGCCACACCTACGACGACGACGGTACCTACGTCGTCCAGGTCACAGCTACCGACCCCGTGGGCGCCAGCTCGAGCCTCAGCACGGCGGCAGTCATCGCCAACGTTGCGCCGTCGATCGACTCGCTCTCTGCTCCGTCCTCAGGGCTGGAGGGAGAGAGCCTGTCCTTCTCGGCTACCGCCTCCGACCCCAGTGCAGCTGACACCATCACGCTGAGCTTCTCCTGGGACTTCGGGGACGGCAGCGAGCCGGCCTCAGGAAGCACCGCGACCCACACGTACGACGACGACGGCACCTTCACCGTCACACTTACGGTTGGTGACGGAGACGGTTCGACGGCTCAGTCCACAGCGGCCCTCACCGTAGCCAACGCTGCCCCGACGCTCCTCACCACCCCGGGAACCACAGCCACCGAAGGCAGCCTCTACGCCTACGACGGCTACGCTACCGATCCGGGTGCCGACCTCCTCAATTGGAGCCTCAGCACAGCGCCGACGGGCATGACCGTGCATTCGGTCACTGGTCTGGTGAACTGGACCCCAACCCTGAGCCAGAGCCTGGAGGGGGATCACGCCGTCACTTTGGTGGTCGACGACGGCGACGGTGGCAGCAGCGAGCAGAGCTGGACCATTGCAGTCTCGTTCTTGGACGACGATGCCGATGAAATGGCCGATGGTTGGGAGCTGGACTACGGCCTGGATCCTTCGGACCCCAACGATGCAACCTTGGACCCCGACAACGACGGTTGGACCAACCTCGACGAGTTTCTCCAGGGGGCCAGTCCCCTGAGCTTCGACGGTCCCGGCGCCCCAACCCCCACCAGCCCGCTGGACGAAGAGGTAGAGACGACCAGTCCGGCCCTCATCGTCATCAATCCAAGCGACCCCCAGACCGACCCGCTGAGCATCTACTTCGAGGCCTACGCCGACTCCAGCATGACCCAGCTGATCGAAGCTTCTGAGGCGGTTGACGAAGACCTGAGCGGTTCGACCGAGTGGACACCAACCAGCCCACTCACGGAGAACACATGGGTCTACTGGCGGGCGCAGGCCGCAGACCCCTACACGGTTGGCGACTGGAGCGAACTCGTAGTCTTTTTCGTTAATGAAGCCAACGACGCTCCCCCGGCTCCGAGCCCGACCTACCCGATCTTGGGAGAGTTCGTCGCAAAGTCCCCCCCGACTCTGCAGTGGGTGGGGGGTAGCGACCCCGACGGAGATCCAACCAGCTTCCGAGCCTGGCTGAACGATGAGACGGGGCTTCTCGAAGAAGCGAGCGATCTCGACGAACCCACTTCCGAAGACGACCCCCCCGAGACTGCGACCTACACTTGGACGCCGACCACGTCTCTGGTGGAAGATCAAAGCTACTCCTGGGCAGTTGCCGCCGTCGACGAGCACGGCTTGGAAGGCCCGACGAGTACAGAGGCCTCCTTCCTCTACACCGCGTCCAACGGCGCGCCCGAAGGGGTGGAGTTCCTAAGCCCGGAGACCGGGGCGATCTTCGAAGAAGAGCTGGACCCTCTGGTCCTCAGCGAAGGAAGCGATCCGGAAGGTGAGGAGCTTGAGTACCTCGTCGAGATCGACTCCATCCCCGAGCTGGGTGGCGAGGACTACCAGAGCGCAAGCCTAAGCGGCAGCGGGACGGGAACGGTGTCCTGGGATCTAGGCGAGACGGGCCTTCCGCTTCCCGAGAATGGGTGGCTCTACGCTCGGGTCCGGGGCATCGACCCCGAGGGGCTGTCCTCTGTCCCACACACCATCAGCCTCTACTTCCGAGGCCCAAACGACCCTCCGAGCACACCGCAGCTCCTCGGACCCGAGGACGGGGCGGAGGTGGACGGAGAGCTGGAGCTGTGGGCGGGCGGCGCCGGCGACCCGGAGGGCGATACGATCCACTACGGCTGGGTCCTGTGCGCGGACGCCGAACTCACGCTCATCTTGGACGAGGGGACTAGCGAAGCAGGTGTCGATCCGGAGGATGCCGACAGCTCTGCGCGTTGGACTCCGACCGAGCACCTCGAAGTCGGTGATCTTGCCTACTGGTCGGCCCAGGCCATCGACGAACGAGGCCAGGCCAGTGACTGGGCCACGCCGCACTCGATCCGAA
>CAZQTQ010000275.1:2596-6162 GCA_964596025.1 uncultured Rickettsiales bacterium | reverse complement strand
GGACAGGGTGAGAGCATTGACCATCTCAAGTTCAGCGGCGTAGGGGACCTCGACAAAATCGTCCACCCCATCGAAACCGAGCGAAGAGGCCGTGCACTCATCGATGTCGGTGCAGGTCGTACCGTCGCCATCCCATCCGTCGTTGCACGCGCATGCGTACGCGCCGTCGGAGTTGGTGCAGGTGGCGTTGGCGTCACAGGGTGCGGGGTCAGAGGCGCACTCGTCGATGTCCACATCACAGAGATCGCCGGACCAACCTCCAGCGCACGCACACGTCGCCTGACCATCGTCAGCAACGGAACACGTACTGTCGTTGAGGCACGGGTTCGATTCACACGGATCTGGCGGCTCGGTATCAGCGCTTTCACAGGCCGTGCCCAGGGCGATCGCGACAACTAAGAGCAGCATCCGCATCCTTGCTCTACTATTCGTTGGGAAATTCGAGCTGCGCACCCGCAATACCACGCTGCTACGTTACAAGTTCTCGGGCATTTCAGCGGAGGTGAACCGTGAGCTTCAATCCCAACTATCCCTCGGTAGAGCACCTTCGCGACCGGGCCAAAAAGCGGATGCCTCGGTTCGCATTCGAGTACTTGGATGGTGGCTGCTTCTCTGATGTGAACCTGGCCCGCAACACGGCCGAGATCCGAGAGGTGCAGTTGCGCCCGTACTACCTGCGCGGCTACGGCGGGTGCTCCCTACAAACCGAGCTGTTCGGCAGGACCTACGACGCGCCTTTCGGCATCGCACCCATCGGCCTGCAGGGGCTGATGTGGCCGGGCTCGTGCGAGATCCTCGCTCGGGCAGCCGTGGCACACAACATCCCCTTTGTACTGAGTACGGTCAGCACGGCCAGCATCGAAACAGTCGCTGAGCTGACCGAAGGCAGCGCATGGTTCCAGCTCTACCACCCAGCGCAGATCGAGCTGCGCGACCAGTTGCTCGACCGAGCATCGGCAGCCGGAATCGAGGTTCTCGTCGTCCTGGCCGACACACCGACCTTCTCGTATCGACCGAAAGAGATCCGAAATGGGCTCTCGATTCCACCCAGGATGTCGCTGCAAAACCTCTGGCAGATGCTCACCCACCCCAGCTGGTCTCTAGGTCAACTGGCCTGCGGGACACCATCCTTCGCAACCATGGCCCCGTACCTGCCCGAGGGCATGAACCTGAGACACCTGGGCGAGTTCATGGCGAAGACGTTCGAGGGGCGTCTAAGTACCGAAAAGCTCACGGCGTTGCGCGAGCGGTGGAAGGGCAAGCTGGTAGTGAAGGGCATCGTGTGTGAAGAGGACGCACAGGCCGCACTTGAGGTCGGCGCAGATGGCTTCATCGTTTCGAACCACGGTGGCCGACAGCTTGATGCCGGACAGTCCACTATCGAGCCACTAACCACCCTTGCCCGACGCTTTGGTGACAAGACCACCGTGATGATGGACAGCGGCATTCGCTCCGGACCCGACATCGCCTGCACTTTGGCCAGCGGTGCGAGCTTCGCATTCCTCGGACGCTCCTTCATGTACGGCGTGGGCGCACTGGACAGTACGGGTGGCGAACACGTCGCGACCATGCTCAAGCAGCAACTACGGCAGGTAATGGAACAGCTCGGCTGTGAGCAGACCCGAGACCTGGCTTCACATCTGGTGTAGCTCGTCAGAGGTGGGACAAAGCCTCCCCCCCACCAAGAAAAAAGATCGGGTCACGCAGAAGAACACGCTTCGATATTCTCCCGGCTCCATTCAGCCTCCCTGAGGAGCCCATGAGAACACCGTCCATCCTGTCTTTTGTGCTCGCACTGCTCGCAGTCCTCATTCTGACGGCCTGCCCCTACCCGCGCGGTAGCGGGGATGACGATGACGACGATGACTCCGTCGGCGACGACGACGACTCGACATCCGGCGACGACGACGACACCGTTTCGGGGGACGACGACACCGTTTCGGGGGACGACGACACCGTTTCGGGGGACGACGACGACGCGGTGGGGGACGACGACGACACGGTGGGGGACGACGACGATGCGACCCCTGATCCCTGCGACAGCACCGACGCCTGCGGCACGTCGAACTCGGTGAGTGATACCGACGGGAACACCTACGATGCGGTAGACGTCTGCGGCCAGTGCTGGCTGACCGAGAACCTCAATACCGGCTCCATGCAGCAGGCGGGTGGTTCCTCCATAGGAGAGAGCACCCAGGGGGACAACCTCCAGGTCGACAAGTTCTGCTTCAACAACAGCACCTCAAACTGCAATCAGTACGGTGGGCTGTACCAGTGGAATGAGGCGATGAGTCACGCAACCTCGAACCCGCAGGGGATCTGCCCTTCGGGCTGGCACATTCCCTCTGCCTCCGAATGGGACACGCTGGCGACAAACCTCGGCTCCAACCCAGGCTCTCAGCTGAAGACTGGTGGAGGAACCGGGTTCGATGCCCTGACCGACACGCCCTACTTCTACGAAGTGACCGGTGGCATCTACGACTTCAGCACGTCTCCCTGGGGCCAGTTCTGGACCTCGACAAGCTCCGGTGGAAACGCCCAATACCGGAAGGTCTCCAGCAGCAACTCGGACCTCGACAGCGGGAACTACGGCTCCGGAAGCGAGGCCATCTCGGTGCGCTGCGTGAAGGACTGACGGGAGCATCGTCCGTGAACCCTTAGAATCAGCTGTTCTGGCCTAGGGGGCTCCAGTCCGCCATTTTGTCGCGGCGCCCGTCCCCCAAGAGCCGGTTGCCGGTACCATCTGGCGTCGCCTTTCTAGAAACACGCACTGCGGAGACCAATATGCGAATCCTGGCCACCCTGTTACTGACGCTTCCGCTCGTAGCTTGTACTGCCGCTACTGGAGACGACGGCTCAGCGGCCGGAAGCAGCCCGAGCGACTGCACAACGAATATCGACGACGGCGCCGCTGCATTCTTCCAGAACTACTTCCTGTGCGTAGACGTGTCGGTATCGGACACGGACCACACGATCGCCAGCGACGGCTTGCCGCCACATGAGTCGCCCTACTGGGGTGAGGGTCACGACCTCTGGGTCGCCTGGGACGACCGCGGAGGGGATTACAACCAGAACCCGGGCGCCATCGAGACGGCTAACTTCGAGTTCACCATCGAGCCGAACCCGGTTCCCCAGTCCGGTCTCTCGATCACTGACGCGATCATCGACACCACGTCGGGCACGAGCGAATACGAGTACAACATGGGTGCGGTGGGCATAGCCCTGAACGGCGTGGCGATGTTTGCCGCAATGGCGGCTCCGGGCGATGACATCTACGACGAAGCGTTCACCTTCGACTTGTACGAGGGTCACCCCGCGGGCGCCCAGTACCACTACCACTGGCACAGTCAGGGGCCCCTCGAGGTCCTCGACGAGAAGGGCTTGACGACATCGGTCACCCCCGGTGAGGCCGAGTTGGAGGTCTACGGGATCATGTGCGACGGCACGGTCGTCCTCGGCTGCACCGAGCTCGACGGCACTTCGCCGGTCACAGCAGACTTCGACGCACAGAACGGTCATGTGCACGACCTCACCGACGGTACGACGAACTACTTCACCGACCGCTA
>CAZQTQ010000275.1:0-2586 GCA_964596025.1 uncultured Rickettsiales bacterium | reverse complement strand
GGCGAGCATTTCCTCCTGGCTCTGGCCGGTAGTGAGCTGTTGCCCGAGGTCGCGTATTACGAAACGACCGGGTGCCCGGCTCAAGGGGGCGGGCCCCCACCGGGGCGATGAGAGTCGCGGCGGCCGCGGTCGCTGTGGCGGCGGTAGCTGCCCTGTCGCTTCCGGCCGCCGCTCTCGCCCACGGCCCCCTTCCCGAGTCTACCGCCGCCACCGGCGAGCCCCCCAGCGTCGTTCGCACGACGCACGGCATCGTCTGGAACGACGGGGACTGGCGCTGGCTATGCCCCGAAGTCTTCGCACCGGCCTTCGCCGACGACCCCTTCCAGCTACCCAGCGGCCGCGTCCTCGTGGGCACAACCCAGGGGATTCGCTGGACCGACGATGGCTGCACCTGGTCGTGGGCTGAGGGGGTGGAGTCCTACGTCGCACAGATCGAGCGGGACGACACCGGCAGACTCTGGGGGCTCACACAGAGCGCACTGATTCGCTCCGACGACGACGGTGCCGAATGGCTGGTGGTGGACGAGGTCCAGGAGGGTGCCTCCCTGCGGGCCTTTGTCCGGTGGCCGAACCGATGGGCCGTCGCGGGGTGGTCCGCAACCGGCCCTGCTGTGCTCTGGGTAGGAGCTCCAGGGGAGGCCTGGACTCAGGCCGCGTTGCCGATCGATGTCAGCCACTTGATGGAGCCGCTGGGCCTTGGGCCCGAGGGGAAGGCCTGGTTCAACTACCCGTTCCTGGGGATTGGCTCGATCTTGCGGGTCTCCGAAGCGGGCGTCGTCGAGTTGGTAGTCGAGGCCATCGGGGACGTCGCCGGCCTAGTGGTGGAGGACGGCCTCCCCCTGATCGGAACGCGAGATGGGCTCCTGCGGTCGGAGGACGGCGGCGCCACGTGGACGATGGTAAACGCAGCAGGCCTGAACTGGCTCGGCAAGAGCGCCGATGGGTGGATCGGCTGCTTTGATGCACGGGCGGGGGTCGGCTCCGTCGCCGAGTGGACGGGAAGCGGCTGGCAGACGCTGCTCGAGCTGGAGGAAATCGTCGGACCCATGGACTGCCCCACCCCCACCGACGGCTCGGCGGAGGCATGCGCCGAAGAATGGGAGACAGTGCACGCGGCCTTCTTGCTGGGCACCGATCCCCCTCGGTCGCAAGCCTCAGACCCCGCGGCCGACCCACCCCAGGAGCAGAACTCGGGGTGCTCATACAGCAGCCGCTCCAGCAGCACCTGGTGGCTGCTGTTGGTCGCGTGCATGGCGCGGCAACGCCGCAGGGCGCCAGCAAGATCCGCCTGACCGACGAGGGTCCTGCACGGGCACCAACCCCACCGGGCAATCGCTGACGCGGGGCTATACTCGAGTGCCCACGCAGCCAACACTTCGGATCCGCTCGGGGTCGCCGAACTCCATGTCCTCATCTACCGCCCTCATCGACCGACTGACTCCCCAGGCGCTGATGGTTGCCCTTGCGACGGCAGTCGTTGCCGGCCCCTTCCTCTTCGGGATGGGCGTCGATGTCCCCGACGATGCGATCTACACGACGGTCTCGACCTGGGAGGGAGTCCGGGGAGCCGTGACCGAGGGGCGCAACCCCTTCTTTGTCGAGGGCCGGCTGGGTGGCGTTTCGCTGCACTCTGAGGCCATCCAGATGGGGCCGCTCTACCCAGCGATGTGGCTGGCCTTCATCCTGCCCGTCTCGCTGGCTCTCCCCCTCGCCTTCCTCCTCCACGTGATCGGTACCATGCTGGCCGTCCGCTGGTTCGCACGAGGCTATGGCGTCGGCCCCGGGCTCGCCACGCTGGCCGGGATCGCCGTGGCGGCGGGGCCGGTCGGGCTGGCGGGGATGATCGAAGTCCAGACCGACAGCTGGCCGCCGGAGCTGTGGTTTCCGATCGTCCTGGGCTGCCTGCACCGAACCACGTCCCCCCACTCCGAGACACGCGAACAGAGCTTGAAGTGGATGCTCCTCGCAGGCCTGGCACTGGCCATGATGCTGCTCGGAGGCCATGTCAGGCACACCGCAGGGACCTGCGGGGCCATCGGCCTGTGGCAGCTGACCCGTTTCCGGGGCTTCCACTGGGCCACTGGAGCCGTACTCCTCGGCCTGGTCGCAGGCTCTCCCGGCTGGCTGCCCGCGGTGCTCGAGGTCGAGCAGGTCAAGGCGCTCGACGCCTCCATCTCCGAGTGGTCCGTGCCCCCCTACCAGTACCTGGACTGGGACTTCCTCGCGGCCTGGCTCGTGCCCCGGCCCTTCGTGACCTCCCGCGAGTTCTCGGTGGGAGTGCTCCTGGCGGTGGGCTCTCTCCTGAGCCTGCCCCTGCTGCGCGGCGAGCTCGGCCGCCTCGCGCTGACCGTCCCGGTACTCCTGCTGGCCGCGGCCAACCCCCCAGGCCTGCGCTGGATCCTCTTCCCGTTCATCTGGCTCAGCTATCCGACCCTCCTGCTCTATTACGCACTGGCCATGTATTTCGCAGCAGTCGCGGGGGCAGCCGGTCTGCAGAAGTTGCTGGATTCTTCCGACCGACCGACACTCAAGGCCGCGCTCCCGGGGCTCGTGATCGTGGCGGCCTTGGCCGTCTGTGTGGTGGTC
>CAZQTQ010000274.1:0-6191 GCA_964596025.1 uncultured Rickettsiales bacterium | reverse complement strand
AACATCCGCTGCAGGATGTGCGGCCAGGCGGACAACAAGAAGGTCCACAACTTCAACCCCAACTCCTTCATGAAGTGGGAGACCTGGAAAGCCAGCCTCGATGGTCTAGCGCTCTTGGACGAAGAGATCGATCTCTGCCCGCATTGGCTCGGCGAGCCCTGCCTGCACCCTGAGTTCGACCGCTTCATTCGCTACGCTTTCGACCAGAACAAGGACAACCGGCTCTTTCGGCACTTCAAGCTGCACACCAACGGCACGCTGCTGAACCCCGAGCGGATCGACACCCTCCTGGACTGCGCCAACCGCGACGACATGGCCGAAGACACCTTCCGCTTCGTGCACTTCTCGGTCGATGCCTACACACCGGACATCTACAACAAGATCAAGAAATTCGACCTGGGAGCGATGGTCTACCAGAACATCGTTGAGCTCCTAGAGCAGCGCGAGCAGCGGCAACTGCGCTGGCCCTATGTCACCAACGCCTTCATCGTCATGCCGGAGAATCAGCACGAGGCGCGGTGGTTCCTCGATTACTGGTCCCGAGTCTTTGACCGGCTGGGCTTGGAGTTCGAGGTGGTCTACGACTGGCCGCAGCGACTCGCCGATACCCTCTACTTCCGGCGCCTCCACCAAAAGGACCAAGATGCGGCCGACCGCCTCCACAGAATCGTCCTGGACCATCTCGACATCCTCCCTCTGAGTGCGCCGGGTGCCTTCATCGAGGAGAGCTTCTAGGTGAGCACCCACGGCGACGACAGAAGGCCGTGCGCCGGGCTATGGAACACGCCCATGGTCTACGTCAACGGCGATCTGACGACCTGTTGTCTCGACCAGCACCTCGAGAACAAGCTTGGGAACCTCAACGACAAGGACTTCGGCAGCCTCTGGTACGGCGAGGAGATCCACAGCTGGCGGGTAGCACACGCCGACGATCGCTACGACGAGAGCGGAGCCTTCTGCGGGAAGTGCAACTGGAAGTCGGCCGGCGCAATGCCACATGAGAAGGTCTGCGCCTACCTAGAGAAAAACGGGGAGGACGAGGCCTTGCACCGCTACGAGAAGCGGTGGAAGCTGGGCGACTCCTGATCGGAGCTGGCCCCGGAGCCCCATGTCTGATTCCTCTATCCCACTACCTCAAGGTAAGCGTCTCCTCGTGACCGGCGGCGCTGGCTTCATCGGCAGCACGCTGATCCATCGCTTGGTGGAAGACAACGAGATCGTGGTACTCGACACCTTGACCCGCGACTCAATGCAGTACTGGCCCCAGCTGTCCTCCCATCCTCACCTCGAACTGCGCCAGGGCTCCGTCCTCGACCCCATCGCGGTCGCGGACGCGATGGCCGGCGTAGACCTGGTGGTTCACTGCGCTGGAATTGCGGGGATCTACACCGTCGTACAGAAGCCGACTCAGACCCTGGCCGTCAACGCGCTCGGCACTTGGAACGTCCTGGAGGCCGCTCGAAAAACCAGTGGCGTAGAACGGTTCATCGAGTTCAGCACGTCGGAGATCTTCGGAGCCGAGGCCCGCAACGTAACCGAAACCGATCCAGCTATGGTGGGAGCAGTCGGGGAGCCGCGCTGGACCTACGCAGTGTCGAAGCTCGCAGCCGAGCACATGGCGCACGCCTTCCACCGGGAGTTCGGCCTGCCCACGGTGACGCTCCGCCCCTTCAACGTCTACGGACCGCGTCAGGTCGGCGAGGGCGCCATCCACCATTTCATCGTCAAGGCTCTGGCCGGCGAGGCCCTCACTGTCCACAACGATGGGGCGCAGGTGCGGGCGTGGTGCTACGTGGACGACATGGTCGACGCCATTCTGCTTGCCCTGTATCGCGACGAAGCCGTAGGCCAGGCTTTCAACATCGGGAACGACCGAACGACCGGGACAATTCTCCAACTGGCCGAGCAGATCAGCGAACTGGCCGGTGGCGTACCCATCGAGCGGGTGCCCCGCGCCGGAGCCGACGTTCTCCACCGCAGCCTCTGCCTGGACAAGGCCCGAAAGCTCCTCGGCTTCGAGCCCAAAGTCGAATTGGACGAGGGGCTGGCCAAGACCCTGCGCTGGTACCGCAACCGCTCCGACGAGGAGGCAGCGTGATTCGCCTCGCACGCCCCCTCTTGGGTGCGGCGGAACAGGAGGCGGTCGCCGCTGTGCTCGACAGCGGCTGGCTGGTCCAGGGTCCCAAGGTGGCCGAGTTCGAGGGACTCTTGGCCCCCCGCACCGGCTGCGAGCGGGTCCTTTGCTGCAGCTCGGGAACGGCTGCGTTGCACCTGGCCATCGCGGCCCTAAACCTACCGCCAGGCTCGACGGTGGCACTTCCCGCCTATACCTTCCCCGCGACGCTGAACGTCGTCCTGCTCGAGGGCCTGCAGCCAAGACTCATCGACGTCGACCCCCTCACCTTCAACCTGTGCCCGAACGACGCTGCCCAGGTGCTGGAGAGCGGCGTCGAGTTGCTCCTGGCGGTACATCAATTCGGCTTGCCCGCGCCTCTGGGCCTCCTCCAGCCCCAACTCGACGCCCAGGGCACGGCCTTGGTGGAAGATGCGGCCTGCGCTCTCGGTGCCTCCTTGCACTTCGGGGGCGAGAAGCGGCCCGTCGGCTCCCTCGGCGCCCTGGGGTGCTTCAGCTTCCACCCCCGCAAGCTCATCACCACCGGCGAGGGCGGTGCCGTTACCACCCGCGTTCCGGAACTCGCCGACCGCGTCTCTCTGCTCCGCAACCACGGGATGCGGCGGGAACCGGGGCAGCCGGCAGAGTTCCACTGCCCCGGCTGGAACTACCGGATGTCGGATATCCACGCCGCGATCGGCGTGGCCCAAATGGAGCGACTCGACGCCCTCGTCGCGGATCGGCGGCGCATTGCAGCGGGCTACCACCAGCGGATGGCCTTCCTCGAGCCACGGGGCCTGGTCCTGCCCCACGAGCCCGAGGGGACCCAGAGCGTCTATCAGTCCTACGTCGTACTCCTGCCCGAAGGTTCCTCCGTGCCGGAGGCAATCGAAGCCCTGCACGAGGGAGGCATCGAGGCCAGCGTGGGAGCCCAGGGCCTGCACCGCCAGCCGGCCTACCACCAGCTGGCGGGCTTCGACCGCCCTCTTCCGGGCACAGAGCAGTGCTGCGATCGCGCGCTAGCCCTGCCCACTCCCCCGAAGCTCTCCGACCCGGAGATGGATCAGGTCGCCGACGCTGTGGCTGCGCTGATCGCCTAGGCGACCGTCCGCCGGCGTAGCCCCCTGATCTGGCTCGAACCGAGTCCCCCCCGGCACGGATTGATAGACTTCCCTGCCATGAAGCGTCACGCATCCCACGGCACCGGTCGCTTCGAGCAATCCGCCTTCGGAGGCCTGGGGGAAAACGTCGTCTTCGAGGACGGCGTGCTCGTCTTTCATCCCGAGAACCTCTTCCTTGGCTCCAATATCTACGTGGGCCACCAGACAATCCTCAAGGGCTACCACCAACGGGAGATGTGGATCGGGGACGACTGCTGGATCGGACAGCAGTGTTTCTTTCACTCCGCCGGTGGCCTGCACATCGGGGCGGCGGTAGGGATCGGTCCAGGGGTCCGTATTCTCACGTCGGCCCACGAGGACCCAGGCCCATCCCTTCCGATCATGGACGGCCCGATTCGATTCGCGGCCGTGCGGATCGGCGACGGATCCGATCTCGGAACCTCGGCAACGATCCTCCCCGGAGTGACGATTGGGCGCGGGGTGCAGGTGGGAGCAGGTGCCGTCGTCACCGAGGATCTGCCCGATTTTTCCGTCGCCGCAGGGGTGCCGGCGCGGATCATTGGAAACCGCGGCTCCTGAGCACCATGAGCGAAGCCGTCCTCCGCACCGAAAAGCTCCGCAAGGTCTACATCAGCGGTTTTCGTCGGCGCCGTCACGTGGGACTGGATGGGCTCGACCTGGAGGTTCGTAAGGGCGAGGTCTTGGGCTACGTCGGTCCCAACGGAGCGGGCAAGACCAGCACACTCAAGCTCTTGATGGGGCTCAACACCCCCACCTCCGGCCGCGGTGAGATCTTTGGGCAACCACTGGGCTGCCGCGCGGTGCGCAGCCGCATCGGCTACTTGCCCGAGCATCCCTACTTCTACAGCTACCTGAGCGGCGAGGAATTCTTGAACTTCTACGGCCAGCTCTTCGGAATGAGCCGGGGGGACCGGGAAGCACGGATCCGCGAACTCCTAGCCCTCGTGGACTTGGAGGGCGCCCGCAAGGTCCAGCTACGCAAGTACTCCAAAGGGATGCTGCAGCGCATCGGCTTAGCCCAGGCGCTGATCAATCGGCCCGAACTCGTCCTCCTCGACGAGCCGAGCTCAGGGTTGGACCCGATGGGCCGCCGGCTCATCCGCGACATCATTGTGGATCTTCGGGACCAAGGAACCACGGTCCTCTTCTCCTCCCACATCCTCAGCGACGTGGAGCAGGTCTGCGATCGGGTCGCAGTCCTCGTGGGCGGCAGGCTGCGTGAGGTTGCGACGGTCGAGGAACTGGTGCAGCGTCAAGCCGCGCAAATCGAGGTCAGCCTTCAGGGACTCGAGGGGGAGGCATTGGACCGGCTAGACTGCAGCGGGACGATCACCCACGGGCCTCGCGGGGTCCGGCTCTTGGCCCAAGACCAAGACGAGGCCAACCGCATCGTCCGCCACGCCATCGCTGCGGGGGCCCAGGTCACGAGCCTAGTCCCAAGGCGGCAGGGGCTCGAAGGGCTGCTCGACGACGAACAGCTCCCGGAGGCTGGGTCCACTGGCGGGGAGGGACCCGCCGAATGATGCGCATCCTTGCCATCGCCACCAACACCTATCGGGAAGCGGTGCGCGACAAGATCCTCTACGCCCTCCTCCTCGTGGCTATGGCCTTGATGTGCGGCGCGGCCCTGGTAGCCGAACTCACCATCGGCGAGTACGGACGCGTCCTCAAGGACCTCGGCCTGGCCGGGATCAACGCAGTCGGCCTCGTCATCGCCGTCTTCGTGGGCATCGGCCTGGTGTGGAAAGAGCTGGAGCGCAAGACCATCTACACCATCGCGAGCAAGCCCATTTCGCGTTGGGAGTTCCTCCTCGGCAAGTACCTGGGCCTCGTGGGGACCCTGGCCACCGAGGTGGTGATGATGAGCGCGGGGTTGGCCGTCGTGCTGGCCTGGACCGGAGTCTCCGTGGACTGGGTCGTCATCCCCGCCCTTTGGCTGTTGTTCGTCGAGCTGCTCGTGGTCACCGCCATCGCGCTCCTCTTCGGTTCCTTCACCACCCCGACCCTGGCCACCGCCTTCACCTTGGCCATCACCCTCATCGGACGCAGCACGGCAAGCCTGGTCGAGGTCGCCGCGGCCACCCAGCATCAACTGCTCCAGCAGATCGCTGGCCTCCTCTACACCATCCTGCCCGACCTGCGGACTTTCAACCTCCGCCCCGAAGCCGCCTCTGGACGCCCCGTAGAGTGGGAGTTCGTGGCCTACGCCACCGGCTACGGCCTACTGTGGACCGCCGTCTTCCTCACCCTTGCCACCCTGATCTTTCAGCGTCGGGACTTCAAGTGATGACCGCTTCGACCGCGCGATGGATCGTCCTCGCCCTCCTGTGGTGCGCCCTGGTTGTCGGCCTGCGGGTCACCTGGACCGGGGTCCAGGAGTACCGAAAGGGAGTGGCCTCCGAAGAGGCAGGCGAAGGACACGAAGCGGCGGTGCACTACGGACGCAGCATTCACATGTACCTTCCCTTCTCTCCCTTGGCCTCCAAGGCCGGGGCGCGGCTCCTGACCCTGGCCCAAGATTCCGCCTTGGCTGGAGACTGGCTGGAAGCTCGCTTCCGCTACGAAGAACTGCGGAGCAGTTTCCTCTCCATCCGGTCCTTTGTGCAGCCCGGGCAGCCCTTTGTCGACGCGGCCGAAGAGGCGCTGGTCCCCCTAATGCTCGACGATCCCCGCGGCGCATGGCCAAAGGCAGAGGCTCCCCGGAGCGAACGGGAAGCTGCGGTTCGAGGGCTCCTGGCAGAGCGAGAAGACCCCAGTCGCTTCTGGGTCGTCGTGATGGGCCTTGGCCTGGTCCTCTGGTACGGCTTCGCCGCGCTGGCCATCGTGCGGGGCATTCCCGCCGACGAGGGCGCTGCAGTGCGCTGGCCTGCCGTATTCCGCTTCGGCAGCGCCTCACTGGCCGGCTACGTCCTGTGGCTCATCGGCGTCGGGCTAGC
>CAZQTQ010000273.1:4813-6196 GCA_964596025.1 uncultured Rickettsiales bacterium | reverse complement strand
ACCCCCTCCTTGGCAAGGAGGTGCTCTACCACTGAGCTAGTCCCGCAAGTCGGCCGGAATTATAGGGAGGGCCCTTGGCCTGTCAAGCGGGGTCATCAGGCGGCGCATAGGGCTGGGTCGCCAACCATTCCAGCGCAGCCGGCAGCTGGTCGATGCTGCGAATGACCGCATGTGGCTCCTGGGCGGGCTGGGTAGGGACGATGCGACCCCCCTCCCCATTCCGAACCCAGACCGCCCACATCCCCAGCCCACGTCCCGCCTGAATCTCCCGATCCACGCGGTCTCCAACCACGACGCAACGCGACGGGTCGAGGGAGGCCACATCCACGAGCTCCGCAAAGGCCACTGCTTTCGCCTCGGTCCCCAGAGGAACAAAGCGGAGACCCTCAAAGTGGTCTTCAATGCCCAACGCCTCGACCTTGCTCCGCTGGGTGTCCGCATCGCCCGCCGTCACGAGGAAGAGGCGATGGCTCTGGCGGAGGGCCTCCAGGATGGGGGCCAGGGCCGGAGAGACCTCGAGCGGACCGATCTCGCGCCGGAAAAAGGCGCTTCGGCCGGCCTCGGCCACCGCCTCGGGATCGGCACACGGCAGGGCCCTGCTGACCCCTTTGTCGACGTCCTCGCCAGGAAAGGTGCGGGCAAAGGTGACGCGCGCCGCAAGGACTTCGTCCACCGACGCATCCAAGCCCGCAGCCACCATGGCCTCCGCTGCTTCACAGTGGGCCGGTCCAATCAGTTGCCCAGAGGTGTCCAGCAGGGTGTCGTCTAGGTCCAAGAAGACCGCATCGAAGGCCTGGTCTGCGCTCATCGGGCTCTCCAGCGAGGTGCGGCGCGCATCCTACTCGCCCTGGAAGAGCGTAGCGCCATCCTGAGCAATCAATCGACGTTGAATCTCACTCGTGCCCTCTCCAATCGGCCCAAGCCGTGCGTCCCGATACAAACGCTCGACCCGGTACTCAGCCATGTAGCCATAGCCGCCATGGATCTGCACCGCACGATCGGTACAACGCACCGCGGCCTCGGTGGCGAAGAGCTTGGCAGCAGAGGACAAGGCCTGCGGACACCGGCCCTGCTGCTGCAGCCAGGCAACGCGCTGGCCGAGAAGCCGGGCGCCGTCGACATCGATCTGGATGTCGGCGATCTTGAAGTGGACCGGCTGGTAGCGAATGATCGGCTTGCCAAAGGCCTCTCGGACCCTGGCGTAGGCGAGCGATTCGTCAAGAGCAGCCTGCGCGATGCCGAGACCAAAGGCGGCCATGCCAACCCGTCCCCCCTCTAGCGCTTTCATCGCCTGAACAAAGCCCGCCCCCTCGGTTCCTACGAGCCATTCTGCGGGAATTTCGCAGTCGTCGAAGTGCAGTGCGGAGGTCGGAGAGCCGCGGC
>CAZQTQ010000273.1:0-4803 GCA_964596025.1 uncultured Rickettsiales bacterium | reverse complement strand
GTGCCCTTCTTCACCAGGAAGTTGCTGACTCCGGCGTGCCCAGCCTCGGGGTCGGTCTTGGCCGCCACCAAGACCCAGTCCGCGTTCGGACCGTTGGTGATGAACATTTTCGAGCCCTGCAGTACCCAGCCCGAGTCGGTCTTGCGCGCGGTCGTCTTCATGGCTGCGGCATCCGAACCGCAGTGGGGTTCAGTCAGCGCCCAAGCCCCGATGAGCTCGCCCGACACGAGACCTGGGATGATCTCCGACTGCATCTCCTCGCTCGCAAACATCTTCAAGGGCGTGCCGAAGAGGCCCACGGAGGCACCAGCGCTCAAGAAGGTCGAGGCGCAGGCCCGCGCAAGCTCTTCTTGGACGGTGAAGTGGCAGATGGCGTCCACCTCAGTGCCCCCGTACTTGGCAGGAAAGCCGAGGCCGTTGTAACCAAAGGCCGCCAGGTCCCGGTAGTTGTCCGTAGGGAAAACCGCCTCTTGGTCCACCTGCTCGCCCCTTGGAAGGATGGATTCGTCCACAAACGAAGCAAAGGCGTCGCGAAACTCACGCTGCTCGTCGCTGAACTGAAACCGCATCAGAAGCCCCCAATGGCCCGGGCGATGATGCCCCGCTGAATCTCGGAGGTACCGCCGCCGATCGTCCCAAGCTTCGAGTCGCGGTAGCCCCGCTCGACCCGGTACTCCTTGCTGAATCCATAGCCACCGTGGATTTGGAGAACTTCTTCCGCGGCCCGCACCGAGGCTTCGGAGATGTAGGTCTTGGCCACAGCCGCTTCGGTGAGGCAGGGCTCGTCTCGGTCGAGTAGATCGGCCACACGGTAGAGCAGGCCCCAGCCGACTTCGTAGGACACCCTCAAGTCCGCCAGCTTCTCTTGGATCGCGCCAAAGCGAGCGATAGGACGACCAAACTGGTGCCGCTCGTGGGCGTAGCGTGTGGCAACCTCCAGGCCGTGCCGGAGCGCCCCCAAGGCAGGTGCAAGCAAGCAACTGCGCTCCCAGCCCAGGATGAGCTTTGCCACCACCATGAAACCGTAGTTCTCGGGACCTAACAGGGCCGAGGCCGGAACGCGACAGTCGTCGAAGAAGATCTCCGAGGTAGGCGAGGTACGGTGGCCGAGCTTGTCGATCTTTCGGCCGACACGGAAACCGGGGGACTCGGCGTCGATAATGAAGGTAGAGATCCCGGCCGCGCGGGGCCGCGCCTCCAGATCGGTGACCGCGGTGACGATGAAGTGGTGCCCATTGGGGCCGTTGGTGATCCAAGTCTTGCTGCCGTTGAGCACCCACTCGTCTCCGTCACGAACCGCCGTGGTCGCCATGCCGGCCGCGTCCGATCCCGAGCCCGGCTCGGTCAGGCAGAAGCCCCCAATCCACTCGCCCGTGCACATCTTCGGCAGGTAGCGTCGCTTTTGCTGCTCGGTCCCCATCTTCCAAATGGGTACGCCGCAGAGAACCGTGTGGGCACCCCAAGACAGACAGGTACCTCCGTCTACCCCGGCCCGACCCAAGGCCTCACCAGCAACACAGAGGGTGACGGCATTCACACCGCTTCCCCCGTATTCCTCGGGAAACGGCAGCCCCATGAGGCCAAAATCCGCCATCGCCTTCCAGGAGTCGGTGAGGAAGACGTTGTTGTCGTCGGCCTCCTGGGACCAATTGGGTACCAGTGTCTTGCGACCAAAGTCCTCGACCACCTCGAGGAACTGGAACTGGGTTTCAGATAGGGAGAAGTCCATTTGCAGCATCCGTGGGGGAGTGGGGGCTCTAGATGGGGGAAAGAGGAGGGAGACCTAGCCGCTCGACGGGGCCAAGGCACCCCCGAGGAAACTCGTGACAACTGCCTCCGTGCAGGCCCGGACCGACTGCGCGTCTTCGGCCAACAACTCGCGAGCCACAAAGCCGGTCAACAAGATCTCGAGGTTGCCCAAGAAGAGGAACGACAAGAGCTTGGGGCTGATGTCAGCCCGAAGTTCGCCCCGTTCGAGGTGCTCCCGGAACATCCCCTCGAGTACGGTGAAGCTCCTGCGGAAGGCCTTGAGGTTGTCCTCTTCGAGAAACTTCGGGCTGCGTACGACCTCGATCATCAGAACCTCGACGAGATCGGGCTCCATCCGCCACGCCTCGAGAAAGAAGCTGGTGACGTGCAGGAGCTTCTCTTCCAGACCGACCTTGCTGCCCTGGATGTCCTCCATGACCTTGAGCGCGATCCCCCAGTGTTCCTGGAAGAGGCTGTTGAGGAGATCTTCCTTGTTCTCGAAGTAGTGGTAGATGAGCCCGTAGGCAATGCCCGCTTCGGACGCGATGTCGCCCACTCGCGCCCCCAGAAATCCCTTCCGGGCGAAGACCTTCGTGGCGGCCCGCAGAATTTGTCTGCGCTTGGCCTCGTAGGCGGCGGAGTCTCGTCGGGCCTTCGCCTCCATGGTGTCCGTCCTCAAGCCGGGGAGCTCGTCTTGATCAGTAATCGATTGACACGTCAATCAACTGCGCGAGCCTACTCGTTGGCCGCCTTCAGAGCAAGAGCCGGGATTTCGGGGGGGGCCGCGGCCCTAGACTGTCTCCGATCCCCCTTTGCCCGGATCTACGGCATTCCAGGAAAAGTCCAATCGGCAAAGGAACCTTCGGCTCTTATGCCCCCCCCTTTCCCCAGCTTTTCCACAGGGCCCGGTGGAGATTTCCCTCCGCCCAGACCCGCCGACGCCTCGGTCGCCCGAGCTTGACACGCCTCCTCCGCTCGCCATAGTGTGCGCGACTTTTCCAGGACACTCCTATGTTCCCTTTGCACCACCCCATTCGCCTCTTTGTTCTGCTGGCTTTGCTCGGCGTAACCGTGCTGTGTTCCGGCTGCCCGAAGAACAGCGCCTCCACTGAGAGTTCGGGAGAGGCAGAAGTTGTCCCCAAGAGCCGCTTTTCGGGAACCACCAAGACCTTCGTGGACACGCTCGTCACCAGCTCGGTCATCGGCTATGCCGCAGACGACACTGGCGCAGCCGTCATCTACGAGGAGCTGAAATTCTCCGAAGACGGCAGCTTCTCCGCCCGAACTACGATCCGGCTCGGAGACGAACCCTACGAGTGCACTGAGACCGGGACTTGGACCCTGGACGGCGGCAAAGCCGACTCCGCAACATCAGGGGCCGTCACCTTTGAACTCAAGAAGACAGACTGCGCCGGTCGGGAGGCCCCCAAGACCTGGCGGGGACGCATCAACATCAGCGGGACCGACATCGAAATCGCCGAGATTTAGGCGGGCGCCCGTCCGGCAACACGTCACCGGGAGAAAATCATGAAGCGACGCATAAGCAAGAGCACCAACCGCGCCTCCACCAAGAAGTCCAAAACCAACCGCCTCAAGGCCAAGCTCAAGGCCAAGGAAAAGCGGCGCCGCGCTCGGGTCTCCAAGTAGCGCGAACGGCTGGCCTCGGCCGCAGGCGTGTCTAACGACGGGGGCCTCGCCCGCGCCGAGCTTTCCGTGGTCCAGGCGTCGGAGGTCGAGCAGGCCATCGATCTCAAGGATTTTGGACGCTTTGCCAAGGAGATCTTGCGGGCTGATCTGCCCTGGGGACGGGCTCTGGCGCTGGTTCGCAAGTGCCCTCTAGAGGGTGCAGACCGCGGAGCGGTAGTACTCATCCACGGCTTCGCCCAGAATCGCTACTCCTGGCACCTGAGCACCCGAAGCTTCGCCAACTACCTCGCCGCTGCGGGCTTTGACGTCTACAACCTGGAACTGACCGGCCACGGACGGTCCCGCGACTTTGGGACTCCGCCAGCGCAGCGCTTCGCTGACTACGTCGAAGACGCCGTTCCCGTGGTACGGGCAGTGTCTGATCGGTCCGGCTTTTCGCGGGTCTTTCTCGTGGGCCACAGTCTGGGCGGAGCCGTCGCCTACGCCATGGCCCCGGAAATCGAGTCCTGCCTAGCTGGCATCGTGTCCATCGCCGGGGTCTTCTCGTTCGGAGCCAACCCCTTGACCCGCGGCCTCGGCAAGATCGTCCGGCGCAACCGCAAGCTCGGCCTCGAGCGCTGGGTGCGCCCGCTCGGAGCCGGCGTCGGTACCCGGGTCCTGGGCTCGCTTGTAGCGTCGAAGTGGCGTGCGGCCGATGCACTCAGCACCCACTTCCCCCTGGCTGGCTGGGTGCCCGGCTCCACCGAGCCTTTCGTGGTGCAAGAACGCCTGCTCCGTGGCTTTGACTTTACTGGACTCAACGTCCTGCTGACGATGATGCACTGGGCTGCAGAAGGTCACCTAACCAACGACGAGGGCGAGAGCTACGAGGAGGCGTTCCTGGAACTGGATCTCCCCCTCCTCGTCCTGGCTGGCGACAGAGACCGCATGCTTCCACCGGACGACGCACGTCCCGCCTTTGAGGGAAGCCAAAGCAAGGACAAAGACTTCCATGTCTTTTGTGCGGAAGAGGAAGAGGTCCACTGGGGTCACCTCGACCTCGTGCTTGGACGGCTTGCGCCCGTCTACGTTTGGCCGAAGATTCGAAGCTGGATGGACCAACGCAGCCCTACCAATAGCTAACTCCCGGACGCCACCCTCCGCCTGGCATGGGCCATGGCGAACTCAGCGGTCCGCACCCCATCGACCGCGGCCGAGACGATCCCACCCGCGTGGCCAGCTCCTTCGCCGATCGGATAGAAGCCCTCGAGTCCGTAGGAACCGCCTTCATCGTTCCGCAGCATCCGCACCGGAGCGCTTGTCCGCGTTTCCACACCAATGAGGACTCCCATTGGCCCGTCGAAGCCCCGTAGGCGCCGGCCGAAAGCGCCCAGCGCCTGGGCCACGCCGTTGGCCACCTCTTCCGGG
>CAZQTQ010000272.1:0-6204 GCA_964596025.1 uncultured Rickettsiales bacterium | reverse complement strand
ACGATGGCTACCCGCGGCGTACTCAGGCCCCGTCTCTCCAGCCACCGGAGCCAGCGCCAGGGGCGAAGGAAACCGCTGGCAGGGGCGAACCGCAACGCGGGACGGCCTCGGGAGGACGGGAAGGGGCGGGTGGCCTCGGCGTCTTCGGCTGCGGCAGGTTCGCCGTAGTGAGGGGTGACCGGGACGACGGGCTCGGTTCGCTCGGGCTCGGGCTCGCCCAGCACCCGACGCATCACCGTACGCCAACGGTCGGGATAGATGACCTCGTCCACGAGTCCTCGGTCGCGCGCCTCCGCCGCCGTGTAGGGGCCCCCGTCCAGCACCGCCTGCCCGGCTCCCTCCTCGACTTGGGAGCGGCCTCCTTCGATGGCACGGCAGAGGCCAGCGTGCAGCTCGGACAGCACGTGATCGAGGCTCGCGCGGAACTCCTCGCTCATGGAGGACCGAACGAAGGGCTCGCCAGCCGACTTGTACTCTCCGGCAGACTGCACATGGGCTTGGATCCCTGCCTTGTCCAGCGCGTCCTTGAAGAAGGTGACCTCGGCCCGAAGGCCTACCAGGCCGAGTTCGGTAACTGGGGGCAAGCTGATGTGATCGCAGGCACAGGCAAGGCTGTACTCCAGATGGCCGGGGCGCTCGAGGTAGGCGAAGGTGTGGCGTCCTTTGGAGCGCAGTTGGTGCAGGGCAGCTCGCAGTTCGTGAATCTGGGCCCAGCTCGCCTCCAGGTGCCCGATGCGCAAGGACACTGCCTCGATCGCGGGGTCCTTGCCTGCGGCATCGAGGTCGGAGAGGAGCTGGAGGTGGTCGACCGAGGAGCGGCCGCCAGGGACGGGTCCCCGGCCCGAGCTGCTGTCCTCACGGAAGGTGCCCGAGAGCCGAAACTGCACCACGGCACGGCGCCGCGCGCGTCGAAGTTCCAAGAGCAGACGCAGGAGACGAGCAGGAAGGAAGGCCAGAGCCCACTGGAGAAAGCCGAGTACCGCGTTCATCGCCTGGCTGCCCTATGCTGAGGTTCTGGGGTCCCACCGGTCCCGCTCGGAGCGCCGCTTGAACCACCTCTCTCGTCTACTGGCCCAATACCGCAGCCTCGGACTGTCGGCGGTGCCGCTTGGCCTCGGGCTCTTCCTCTTGGGAGCCACGTCCCAGTCCTACGCCGGGGCCGCCGGAGGCATCCTGCTTGCGATGCTCGGAGCCATCGTCGGCACCGGAGACGAGAGCACTGCTCCCCTCCGAGAGGTCCCGGAGAGCGAGACCCCCAAGAAGGGCGAAGAACTCGCCTCTTCGGAGGGCTAGTACCCGCCAGCAGCAGCCGCTCGCTAGTCGTCCCCACTGCCCTGCGGGGTAATCCTCAGGGTGTAGGCCCCCGGAGTTCCCGCGTAGCCCACGACCATCGCGTAGCAATCGGCCCCGTCGGGCAGCTCGACAGTCGTCGTGCCTTCCTCGGGCTTCGAGAGATCCGCGAGCGAGGGGTCAAAGGGGATGACGTAGTACGAGGCCGGGTTTACCGCGTTGAAGAAGTAGCAAACGAAGCGAGCGTCGTAGTCCCCTCCCGGCGAGTCCCAGTCCAGCTCAGCAGTGATATGGCCCGCCTCGGGGAAGGTGATGTGGAAGGTGTCGTTGTCGCCGGACCAGCTGTCGGCCTCGATCGAAGCGATCTCGCCGTGGATCTCGTTGGTCTTGCCCGCGCCGGCCGACTCCCCGAGCTCCTGCCAATGCGTGGGGTCGGTTGGCGGCACTTCGACGGTGAAGCCGTCAACCGCCATGTCGTTGGGGATCTCAGCCCCCGTCTCGTCGGTGGCCTCGTACCAGATCTTGCCGATCTCCGGTTGCTTGGCATACCAGGCCTGAAGCTCGGGCATGCCCGTAGGGCTCAGCGCCGGCGGCTCGCCTTCTGGCCAGTCGCTGCTCAGCTCCCAGCCCACCCGATCCTTCTGCAAATCAAAGGGCACGAGTTCGGTGACCCGACGGGCGTCGGGCTGCTCCAGCGTGGTGTTTAGGCTGACCACGTCCCCCGCGAACAGGTAGATCATGTCGAAGTCGGTCCGCACCACGTTGGCGCTGTGCACCTCGTAGTTCCCGATGTGCATCGTCGGATCGGTATCGTCGCAGTCGCGAAGTGAGAGGGTGTAGCCGTCGCCGTCCTGGTCGACGGTCTCGTAGTCCGGATCCTGCTCGAATCCGTTGTCGGTCAACCGCCAGTCCCGGTTCTCATCGATCAACCCGTCGCAGTCGTTGTCGATGCCGTCGGGGATGTCGTAATTCCAAGCCAGGATGTTGCCCTGCTCATCGGCCGAGTGGGGGTGAATCGCTGGGGCCTGGTCGTTGCAGTCGCTGCCGCCAGAGGGTGTCAACTTGTCAAAGCCATCCCCGTCGGCGTCAGAGTCCTCGCCATCGCAGTCGCCATCGCCATCGAAGTCCGGCATCGCCGCGTTCGCCGTCTCCGGATCGGATCCGCACAGGACTTCGACCCAGTTATGGAAGCCATCCCCGTCGAGATCCTGAGGGCAGTCCACGGTGCCGATGCACTCGGTTGGGCTGTCGCAGAGGCCGTCCTCGTCCAAGTCCACGGGCTCGCTATCCCCGTCGTAGGGGTTGGTCCCGCAGGCCTCTTCCTCGAGGTCGCCCCACTCGTGGGGCAAGCCGCCGAGCTGGCCGCCGTCCTCGTCGCGGTTGGCGGTGAAGTCCAAGTTCTCGTCACCACCGCTGCAGTCGTCGTCGATCGAGTTCCAAGGGATCTCGTTGCTGAGACCGGGGTAGATCGCCGGGTCTTGGTCGTTGCAGTCGCCCACGCCGAACCCACTGTTGACCTCGACCTCGAGGCGGCAGACGCCGTCGCCGTTGAGGTCGACGCCGTTCTCGCAGTAGCCGTCGCCGTCATCGTCGACGTCATCCGGACCATTGTCGGCCCAACCGTCGCAGTCGTTGTCCTTGCGGTCTCCAGCCGTGTCGCCGCGGTGGGGGTGCACTTCGGGGTCCGTGTCGTTGCAGTCGCCCCGGGCGGAGCTGTAGCCGTCGCCATCGGCGTCCTCGGTACCGGTTCCCGTGTCCGAAGTGCCATCGCAGTCGTTGTCCTTGCCGTCACCCATGCCATCGATGAGTACATTGGCTTCGACGGTGACTTGCTGCAGGAAGTGCATGTCCCAGGCGCACCAGAAGGTCTCCGAAGGCTCGTCCAAGGTCCAGCTCTTGCAGGTGGTGCCGCCGACGGGGTTGCCCAGAGAGTCCAGGTCGTTCTCGAGGAAGGAGCCCACCTTGATCTCGTAGGCCCCCTCGACTTCGGGGTAGAGGCTGTCGATGTCGAAGGTCGCCGAGTCTCCCTCGATCCCCGACTCGATCAAGTGGACCCGTGGGTCGTTGCCGACCACGATGAGGTCGTACTCGGCCTCACTGGCAGACGCGTTCACCGTGACCTTGACCACGAACTCGTCGCCCGACGTCACCTGGGTGGAAAAGCGCGGGGGGGCGATCTCCTGGACCTCATTGCCCTCTTCGTCGAGGACGGCGTTGCCGTCCTCATCGACCGAGGTGACCAAGTCGTTGGAGTCGGCAAACAGCGGAGCGCCGGCACCGTCGGTGACCTCGATGTCGACGTCGCCCTCCGTGTCTTCGCCGACCATCCTTGCCTTGAAGACGATGGGGCCGACGTAGTTCGCCCGAATGCGGAAGTAGTCCTCGTCGGCCGGGGACCCAAAGTTGCCGCCGCTGCAGTCGACGGTGTTGTCGTCGACACTGATGGCGGCGCAGGTACCGTCCGCCGTTCCACGGATGCGGTGATAGGCGTGGGTAATGGAGAACGGGCCACCGGCCGTCTCCAACGTGTCGTTGTTGTCTTCTGCTAGCTGCGAGCGGGGGGTGGGCTCAGCTTCCCACAGCCCTAGAGGGGGCAGGGAGACGATGCCGTGGATGTGCCGGGTAGGAATCCCGGTCTCCTGCCCGCAGGAGGCAAACGCCAGGGGAAGGGCGAGAGCGAAAATCAGAGCGGAAACGAATCGTGCTTGGGTCATCTCGGTACTCCGAACCGTTCTAGAAGCTGAAGCGCAGGCCGAACTCGAATCGGCGAGGCCTTTGGTAACTGGTGGGGCGGGCGAATACGGTGCCCGAAGTGCTGCTGAAGATCGGGGTTCCATTTGCGTTTAGGGCCCGCTGGTCGGCAGACCGCGTCTCCAAGCTGTTCAGGACATTGAAGACCTGAACAATCAGGTCGACCTGGGTGCCAGCAATACTGAGCGCCAGGCTTCCCCGCAGATCTAGATCCAAGTAGGCAGGAAGTCGCTCTCGGGTGCCCCGCTTGTAGAGTAAGTTCCCATAGCCCTGCCGCCAGTCGTTGTACTGGAGGCGGTTGAGCGGGATCCCACTGCGGAAGTCCAAGGCACCGCTAAGCGCGTAGCCGATGCTGAACTTCTCACTGATCTTCCAAACGTTGGGGTTGTCGTAGCTGGCAGCCACCTTGAAGACATGGGGCTGATCGCCGCCGGCAATTCCGTCCTCGTAGTAACGCTGGGTGGGGTTGTCGTAGTCCGGCGAGAGACCCACCCGGTCGCCGGCACTCCGGCCCGCAGTGTTGGCGACCAGGCGCGAGAAGGTGTACGAGGCGATGAGCTCAAAGTTGTCGCTCAGGGCCTTCCTCAGATAGAGCGTCGCCGCCCAATACTCGCGGTGGCTGTCCTGGGGCGTCCGCAGCCGGTAGACATCTTCGGCAACTCCGTTGCGGAAGCCGACCTGGTCCGTCCCGTCCTGGTTCCAGACCACGTTGACCTCGTCGTCCTCCCAGAGGTTCGTGAAGCGCCGGTAAAGGACGTTCACCTCGGCCCGCATGTCGCGCGCGATCTCGCGCTGGGCCGAGACGTAGATCTCGTTGGTGCGGGCCACCTCGAAGTCGCTGTGCTTGATGTTGCTCGAGGGGGTAGAGGCGCGGGTGCTCTCTTCGCCCCACTTCGCCTGCTCGGCCTCCCAGGGGTAGTACTCGTAATTGAAGGTGCTCTGATTGAGGTAGGAACTCAGTTCGAGGAAACCCGGATCAGAGATCTGAGCCCAGTTGGCCGTCAACACCGTCTTACCGTCCCGGAAGGGATCCCAGGCAACACCGACACCCCAACTGACAGCGCTGGTGTCGATCACCGCGTCACCGAGGTTGTTGTTCAGCCGCGCGCGCAGGTAGCGAAGACCAGCGTTGATCGTAAAGCCGCGGAAGGGGATCCACCGGTCCTGCAGGTAGGCGTTGAAGAGGACGCCGACCTCCTGCTCGCGGTCGTTGTTGATCACAACGTAGCGAGCCTCATTCTCGTAGGCGTCGAGGTTGGAGACCTCTTCGGTCTGCATGATGGTGTCGTTGTTGGCGTCGACCGGATCCTTGATGAAGATCTGGTTGCCGATGTAGCCAAAGTCGAAGGTCTCCCAGACGGGAGCAACCTCAATTCCCGCGTTCAGCGTGTGGCTACCGAGCAGGCGGTCGATGCCCACCTCGAAATCGCTCTTCACCGTCAGGCGGTGCCTTCGGTTGAGGTTGTAGCGCCCATAAGACCCGTGGTTCAGACCGGTCTCATTGCCCCAGATGGCCGACTGTTGCTTGTCGGCATCGAGGCAGCGACCCAGCTCGTCCCGCTCCCCGCAATCGGCCCAGGAGGTGGGGGTAATGAGGATGGTCGAGTACTGGTAGAAGGCCGTGGTCGTCAGCATCGCTCGACCGCCGATGGTCAACTCGTGGGCCAAGCTGGCCGAGAAGCCGCCCTGATTCCACAGGCCCTCGGCCTCGGGCACGGTGTAGACGCTCTGGACAATGTTGTCGAAGGTCGTGGGATCCGCCCGAAAGCTCAGGGTGAACTTATTGCGCGGGAAGGGAGAGGCCGTGATCTTGGCCAGGATGAAGTGAGCGTTGACTACCTCGGGGACAAAGGGATAGCGCGCAAAGTCGCGGCCTATGTCGGCCGCGCCCTGACTCAGCCGCACGCTGCGGTAGTACTGGTAAGCGATGTAGAACCAGAGGCGGTCCTTAACAATGGGCCCACCCAGCGACGCGTTGAGGTCGACCGAGGTGCTCTGGTCCCGCGACAAGCTGAGGTACTCGTTGCCACTCTGGCTGAGCGCCGTGGTCTCCAGGTAGGCCGAGAAGTCACCCTCGAAGGTGTTTCCGCCGGACTTGGTGACGATGTTGATCGTGCCGCCCAGGCCCTGGTTGTAGCGGGCGTCGTAGCCTGCAGTGATGAC
>CAZQTQ010000271.1:0-6219 GCA_964596025.1 uncultured Rickettsiales bacterium | reverse complement strand
CCCTGCCCCCGCCACCCTCGCACCCCCTATCTCCGCCACCACCGCCTTCACCGCCTACCTCGCGGGTCTGCACGCCGTCGTTCTGCTGGACGTAGTGCGCCGCCTCGTGGGCCACGTCTTCGACGCTCGGCTCCGAGGAGAACACCGCGTCGCTGCCCTGCATGTAGGCGTGCGCGCCCATCGCCGAGGTGCTGGCGTCGTCGATATGCGCCCGCATCCCGCTGAGGTCGGCGCCGAGGCCGCTCTCAACCGCGTCGCGGTGTGGCAGGGCGACTTCCGGAGTGGCGAAGCCTTGTTCGGCGATCGCGTCGTTGTTGTCCGGGCTGACCGCGGCCTGCTGGGCGTCCATCCCCTCGGAGCGGCGCAGCACTTCACCGACGCGCTCGCGCATCATCAACTGCGAGCTGGCGCGGCTGGTCGGCGCTGACGGGGACTGCGTCTGGTAGGAGAGCTGAGATCCTTGGGACCGTGGCGAGGGCGCAGAAGAGAGAGGGCCCCGGGCCGAAGCAGAGTCCCGCATCGGTGCGGCCGCCGGTCCTGAGGCCTCGTGGAACGCACTGTTTTGCGCGGCACGAACTCCTTCTTCGGAGCGCTTTGACATTCTCTACCTCTCTCGACCAAGGACCCGCGAGGGGTCGGGATCGTCTTTACCTGAAGGTAGGGGGACTTTAGCCGTGTGCGCCACTCGATCCAAGGTGTGCTTTGCCCCGGGGAAGGCGAGAAGCCCCGGCTTCTCGCCGGTGATCCGCAGGAGATCCGTCCACCTTGCGCGTTCAGCGTCGAGGGTCACGCTCCCTTGGGTCGCGGATGAGGCCCCAGGGGCTGAGTCTGGGTCGAGCCGAGGGTAGACTCCCCCCGTGGTCGAAGCTCCCACCGGCACGGTCTCGCTCGTCTTTACCGACATCCAGGGCTCCACCTCGCTCTGGGAACACTTCGGTGGGGAGTTCAAGTCGGTCTTGGACCGGCACAACCGGATCTTCCGGGAGGCGATCGACGAGTTCGGCGGCTACGAGGTGAAGACCGAGGGCGACGCCTTCATGGTCGCCTTCCAAGAGGCCGAGCCCGCTGTCGCAATGTGTCTGGCGGTGCAGGAACGGCTCTACGAGGCCCAGTGGTCCGACACCTTGAGTGGTCCGTACACCTTGGACGACATCGAGGTGGTGTCGATGGCAGGGGCCACCGAGGACGGCCTGCACCGGGGACTTCGCGTGAGGATGGGGGTTCATACCGGCGAGGTAGATGCCGAGCCCGACCCCGTCACGGGGCGAATGGACTACTTCGGGCGCATGGTCAATCGTGCGGCGCGGGTCGGAGGAGTGGGCCACGGAGGCCAGCTGCTGGTCAGTGACGCTGCGTGGAGGGCGGCATTTGCCACCGGGTCCTTTGCGGACGTAGAGGTCACAGATCTGGGGGAGCACGCCCTCAAGGGCCTCGAGCGGCGTGAGCGTCTTCGCCAGCTGCTGCCACTGGCCTTGGCGGGCAGGACCTTTCCACGCCTCAGGACACCGAACCTCAAGAAGACGAACCTCCCCACCCGAATCGACTCCTTCTTTGGGCGGGAAGAGGAGATGGCTGAGCTGGAGAGCCGGGTAGCTGATGGTCAGCGACTCATCACCCTGCTTGGGGC
This sequence comes from uncultured Rickettsiales bacterium, assembly GCA_964596025.1. Taxonomy (GTDB): domain Bacteria; phylum Myxococcota_A; class UBA796; order UBA9615; family UBA9615; genus CAZQTQ01. Next base: position 4,592 of record CAZQTQ010000271.1, on the reverse strand, counting down.
CGGCGGCACTGGCAAGACCCGCCTGAGCCAACGCTTTGGCGCGAAGATGCTGGGCGAGTTCCCCGGCGGGGTGTGGATGTGCGACCTGTGCGAGGCCCGGAGTGCTCACGGAATCGTCACCGCAGTGGGCGCGGCGCTCGATGTGCCTCTGACCCAGGAGGATCCCGAGGCCCAGATCGCCAACGCAATTCTGGGACGTGGCCGCACCTTGTTCTTGCTCGACAACTTCGAGCAGGTCGCCGAGTGCGCTCCGGAGACGGTGGGTCGCTGGCTGCAGCGCGCCCCCGAAGCCGTCTTCCTGGTGACCTCCCAGGTGCTGCTCCGCATCGCGGGAGAGAAGGCCTTCTATCTCGCACCGCTGCCTGCGACCGAGGCCATTGACCTGTTCTTCGACCGGGCGCGGGCGGTGCAGCCATCGATTGTCCGGACGCCCGAGAACACCCCAGTTGTCCAGGAAATCGTCGAACGACTGGACTGCATGTCGCTCGCGGTGGAGCTGGCTGCGGCACGGGTTCGGCTGCTGCCACCAGAGAAGATCCTCAGCCGCCTCTCCCAGCGCTTTAAGTTGCTGCGGGGCGAGCGGCGCGACCAAGTGGCGCGACAGGCCACGCTCCGTGGGGCCATCGATTGGTCTTGGGACCTCTTGCAGCCGCCCGAATGCGCGGCACTGGCCCAGCTCAGCGTCTTCCACGGCGGCTGCTCCCTCGAGGCTGCCGAGGACGTGGTGGAGCTCAGCGACTTCGAGGACGATCCCTGGGTGCTGGACGTCCTCCAGAAACTGGTGGACCACAGCCTCCTACGTCTGGTGGAGCCCTACCCCGGCGAGGTCCGCTACCGGATGCTGGAGTCGATTCGGGTGTATGCGAGCGAAAAGCTCGGTGACGACGCCCTTGCAACTGCCTCGCGGCACGCGCAGTTCTTCGCGTCCTACGGCTCCGAAGAGTCTCTGGATGCCTTGAGCCACCACGGCAGCGTGGACCGTCGCAAGAAGCTCGGCCTGGACTTGGAGAACCTCGTGGTGGCGGTCGAGACCGCCCTGGCGACCGGAGACGTGGAAGTCGCAGCCGGCTGCGGCTTGGCGGCTTCGGTCTTGTTTCAGATGCAGGGACCTTTTTCTAACGGAATCCAGCTCCTCGAGAAGCTCACTGTGGCGCAACTCGGTCCTGACACCCTTGGGCGCATCTTTGGTGCCTCGGGCTGGCTCTTGCGCCACGCCGGCCCCGCGGACAAGGCGCTCGATCACCTCCAGCGGGCACTCGAGCTGGTCCGAGAGGCGGGAAATCGTCGGAGTGAAGGCATCACGCTGATGAACTTGGGCGATCTCCATCGGCGTCAAGGACGCATACCAGAGTCTCTGGAGCTCTTTGTTCAGGCGCTTGCCATCCACCGGGAGACGGGAAACCGGCTCTTTGAGGGCATCACCTTAGGCTCCATGGCCAGTGTCTCCCAAGATCAGGGCCGGGGTGGAGAAGCGGTCGACCTGTACACCGAGGCTCTCGCCATTGCGCGGGAGGTGGGTGACCGACAGACCGAGGGAACCACTCTCGGAAACCTCGGGCTCATCCATCAGCAGCAGGGCCGCATCGAAGAGGCACACCGGTATTTTGGTAAGGCGCTGGAGGTCCAGCGCGAGGTTGGAAATCGTCTCCGAGAGGGGATCTCGCTGAAGATGCTGGGCCAGTATCATCAGGAGCAAGGCCGGCCGGACGAGGCGCTCTCCTGCTACGTGAAAGCTCTGGAGATTGCCCGCGAGCTAGGCGACCGACGCAACGAGGGAATCACCCTGGGTGACCTGGCGCTGTGCCACCAAGAGCAAGGCCGGGTGGACGACGCTCTCGGCGACTACCGACGTGCCCTGGAGGTCGCTCGGGAGCTGGGGAATCGGCGCAATGAGGCCATCAACCTCGGCAACCTCGGGGACCTCTTGGCCGCCCAAGGCGAGAGCGAGGCGGCCGCCGAACATCTCCAGAAGGCCATCGCCATTGGGGAGCAGGTCTTCCCTGTCGCGGTTGGCGCCTTCGGGGGCTCATTGGCGCTTCTGCGAGCCCAAGCCGGGGCGTTTGAGGAGGCCTATGCCCTCTTGGAGCAGGGGGAGCCGACGCTTCGCGGGGTCTACGCCGCAGAGCTCGGCAAGTTCTTGTGCAAGAAGGCCCGAGTGGAACAACTCGTGGGCAAGCAGGACGCGGCTCTGGCCTGCGTAGCTGAGGCCGAAGCCATCGCTACCGACCTGCGCGTGGAGCCCTCCTCGGAGCTGGGCCAGGCCCTGGTCGAGGTGAGGGGCCAGCTGGGGACCTCGTAACCGGGACCCAAGGCCCCCCAGCTGTGGCCTCTGCTCTGCGGTCCACAGCTATTCGACCACCCCGGACTCTGTCAGCCACAGGTCGTACTGCAACAAGGGACCCAAGACGCGCGGCTCGTCGGTGCACGAGGGAGCTGATGTGCTGCTGTCCAAGACCTCGGGGGCAACGGCTTCGCCGCAGCGCTGCCAGACGAGCGGATCCCCCTCCAGATCCGAGAAAACATTGGGCGCTGCGGTCTCAGGATGGGTGGACAGCGTTGCAGACGACTCGTCGAGCAGAACTGCGTCACCGTTGAGGCCTTCGAACGTGTTCCCTTCGAGGAGGAGGCCGCTTTGCGATGAACTCCCCGCTACCTGGTGCCACGCCGAAACACCTCGGACCGCCAGGACGCCACCGGGCATCGAGGGCCCGGTTCCCGTGCCTGTGACCTGGCAGCCTCGAAGGATGCCCTGGACGGGGCCGCGCACATAGAGAGCTGCGCCGGGTAGGTCGTGCAGTTGAACGTCGTTGAGTTGGAAGCTGGGCGCCCCTACGTGGTTCCAGGCAAAGACACCGAGCCCGCCTCCTTCAGACGGGTGGAGAGTTGATTCTCGGATCTCCCCTTGTTCCAGAACCATCTGGCCGTGGCTGAGAACCGCTCCAGCAAAGCCGTTGCCCGTCAACAAGAACTCCGACATGTCCAGGGTGGCAGATGCGACGACCAAGAGTCCGGGCCCAGCGTTGGCCTCCAACTCTGCAGTGCGAATCGTGACCAGCGCGCCGGCCTGGGCAACAAGGCCTATCCCGCTGGAACTGTCGGCCGCAGACTGGGTCTCAGCGATGCGGAGGTTGTCGAGTTCAACGGTCGTAAGGTCGGATGCAAGCAGTCCTACATCCCGGTTCCCCTCCAACACGAGTGTATTGGCACGAAGGGTTGCCCCGTCTTGAACAACGACTCCACGTCCAGCGGTCCCATCAGGCAGCGGTTGGGTGTTCTTGATCGTCGCGTCGGTGATCTCGACCGTGGTTCCGAGGGAGAAGACGCCCAGGCCGTGGTCCCGGTTCCCCTCGAGGTACAGGTCTGTCCCGACGAGGTGGGCGCCCTCCTGCACGTCGATTCCGTGACCAAAGGTCCCGTCGTTGGACAGCTGGGTGTTTAGGACTGTTACCTCCTCGACGACGACGCTCGTACCGGCTTGCGAAGCCCGCAGCCCCAGCCCGGCGTTCCCCTCCAACAAGAGACCGTGTCCGGTCAAGGTTGCCCCCTTTTGAACGCTGATGCCCGTGCCGGTGGTGCCCCCCCCGTCCTGGCGGGTGAACCGGACCGTTGCATCCTCCAGCTCCACGAGGGTCCCTTCTCCGTCAGCGACCAGGCCCTCGCCGTGGTTCTCCTCGAGGAGCAGGCCTTGCGCCACCACATGGGCTCCCTCGCGAACCACGACCCCCCACCCGGTCTGGCCATCGAATCGCGGTTCGGTATCTCGGACCGTCCCCCCGTCGAGTTCAACGGTCGTTTCGGGATTCGCCACCAGCAGGCCTGCTTCCCGGTTGTTTTCGATCAGCAGGTTCCTCGCAAGCAGGAAGGCTCCGCTATGGACCTCGACGCCACGACCCCCGGTGCCGTCGGCAAGCGCTGTTGTCCCGCGCACCTCCGTGTCTTCCAGCTCGACTTGGGTACCCAAGTCGTGGGCTGAAAGGCCGACATTCTGGTTGTCCTCCACAAGGAGATTCACAGCAAACAGCGTCGATGCCTCGCCGACCACTACCCCGTATCCCTTGGTCTCGTCGGCGCGGGCCAGGGTCCGACGGACTGTCGAATTGATGACCTCGGCGGTCCCCTCCGAGTTGATTGCTAGGCCGAACTCGTGGTTCCCCTCGATCAACATCTCCTCTGCGATCAACGAGGAGCCTTCTTGAATCGTGACCCCGCGGCCAAAAGCCCCAGCGGAGGTGGGCTGTGTGTCCTGGATGGTTGCCCCCTGCAGCACCACCGTCGTGCCTGGGCCCATGGCGAGCAGACCGCACTCGGAGTTCCTCTCCAGGACCAGGTTGCTTGCAGTCAAGCTCGCTCCGTCACTTAGCCGAATGCCCAGACCCTGAGTGCCATCCTCGAGGGGCTGTGTGTCGCGGATCGTGAGGTCTTCAACGTCCACATGGGCACCTGAGGGCGTCACGGTGAGGCCAGCCTGGAGGTTGCTGTCGAGAAGCAGGCGACGGACAACGAGGTGCGCGGTGCCCATGAACCCGAGGCTGATCTTAATCCCGCGGGTTCCGCCGGTCACCGTGAGGTCCCGGAGCCCGATCTCTCCTCCG
>CAZQTQ010000270.1:0-6236 GCA_964596025.1 uncultured Rickettsiales bacterium | reverse complement strand
CCCGCGCTAGGACCTCGGTGTTCTTGGTCGTGCTCTGCTGCGGCAGGCCGACGGTGACGCCGTCCTGGTAGGCGGAGGGTGGCAGCGGAGCCAGTGGCCGGGCCAGAATCACGAGCCGCGGACGCTGGGGATCCGGCAGCGCCAGGCCTTGGCCCCCATCCCCCCGCGTGATCACGATGCGAACCGTCGCCTCCTCACCAGCAGGCCAGCCCTCCAGCAGGGTCTCGACGCTCTCCTCCAGCTCCTCATCGGAGGCCGGCAGCGGAATGGAAAGAGCCGCTGCGGAGCGGTGCAGGCGGTCGATGTGGTCGCCCAAGAGGAAGGGCCGGCACCCGTAGGTCCGCACCGTCTCGAAGATGGAGTCGGCAAAAAGAAAGCCGCGATCGCTGACCGGCACGCGGGCCTCGGCCAGCGGATGGACCTTCCCGTCCAGCCAGACCCGACCTCTATCGCTCATGCCGCGGCTCCCATGGCCCGGCATCCTAGCCCGTATGTCACCGCAGTGGCGGCATTGAGCCGCACGAGACACATTCCAATAGGGGGTACCGGAACCTCCGTTCTCTTGGTACCTTCCGGCGCCTTCCCGCCCTCCTCCTGCTCGAGATCGCTCCCATGGCTTCGAACAACAACCCCTGGCCCCTGCGCGAGGCTCACGCCCTGCTCAAGTCGCTCGAGGGGCGGCCAGTCGATGGTCCGGTGGTTCTCGAGACCGGCTACGGGCCCTCGGGGTTGCCCCACATCGGCACCTTCGCCGAGGTGGCGCGCACGACCTTTATTCGCAGGGCTTTCCGGCAGCTGAGCGACCGCCCCACCGAGCTGGTCGCCTTCTCCGACGACATGGACGGATTGCGCAAGGTCCCTCTGAACGTGCCACGGCGCGAGGTGATCGCGGCCCACCTCGGCAAACCACTCAGCTCGATCCCGGACCCCTTCGAGGAGGACGCTTCCTTCTCGGATCACATGAACCGGAGACTGCGGGAGTTCCTCACCTCCTTCGGCTTCGAGACGAGCTTCCGATCCTCGACCGAGTGCTACGGCTCCGGCCGCTTCAATGAGGGTCTACAGCTCCTCCTGGAGCGTGTCGATGCGGTCCTGAGCATCATCCTGCCTACGTTGCGCTCCGACAGCCGCGAGGGCTGGTCGCCCTTCATGGTGATCTGCCCGGGTTGCGGCCGGAACCTGAGCACCCGAGTGTCCGCCTACCACCCCGAGCGCTCGTCGGTGAGCTTCGTCTGCGACCGGGCGACGGCCGAAATCCCGGCCTGCGGCGAGGGCGGCGAGGTCTCGATCCTCGACGGACACGCCAAGGTCGGCTGGAAGGTTGACTGGGCGCTCCGCTGGTTCACCTTTGGCGTCCACTACGAGATGTACGGCAAGGACCTGATCGAGAGCGCCCAGATCTCCAAGCGCATCGTGAAGGCCCTGGGCGGAACGCCTCCGATCGGGCTCTTCTACGAGATGTTCCTCGACGAGGACGGCAAGAAGATCAGCAAGTCCGTCGGCAAGGGGATCTCAGTCGACGGGTGGCAGGACTACGCTCCCATCGAGTCGCTGCTCGCCTTCCTCTACCAGAACCCCCGCAAGGCCAAGCGGCTGCACTACGACGTCATCCCCCAGTTCACCGACCAGTACCTCAAGCAGCTCAGCGACTGGGAGGAACAGGATGAGGAGGCGCGGCGTTGGAATCCGTCGTACTTCTACTTCGATCCGGACGGGTCGCGGCCCCGCTGGCAGGTGGGGGTCAACTACTCCTTGGTGCGCAACCTGGTCGCCTGCATGGGCAAGGACGACCCCGAAGTCGTCGCCGGCTATTTGGGCCGCTACGACGCCCGGATCGATGAGCCCGACCACCGAACCTTGGCGGCCGAGCTCGTCCGCGGAGCCATCGCTTACGACCGGGAGTTCGAAGCGCCGAACCGAACGCTAGCGCCACCACCGGCCGAGTTCGTTCCCGCCATTCGGACCTTGGTTGCTGCCCTCCGCGCCCAGGGCGACGAAGAGGCCGAGGCCGAGGCCGAGGCCGTCCAGGGTCTCGTCTTCGATGCCGCCCGCGCACACAGCATCGAGGCCAAGGACCTGTTTAGAACCCTGTACCGCGGCCTCATCGGTCAAAACCGAGGCCCCCGCTTTGGCTCCTTCGCCCTGGCCATGGGCCTGCACGAAGCCGCAGATGCCCTCGACCACCTCGCCGACGAGTCCAGCACCCCTTAACCCCCCACCCCGATCCCCCAAGGAGGCAACGATGACCACGGCCCACCCCGCCTTCGCGACCCTCGGCCGCCACATGACCATGGACCGCTTCGGATTCGTGTTGAATCTGGAGAAGTGCCAAGGCTCCCGCATCGTCACCGAGCAGGGAAAGGAACTGCTCGACTGCTACTCCGCATTCGCGAGCCTGCCGATCGGCTGGAACCACCCCGATCTCTGCGACGAGGCCTTCGTCAGGAAGTTGGGACGTGCGGCGGTCAACAAGCCGGCCCTGTCGGACACCTTTACCGTCGAGGTAGCGACCTTCGTCGAGACCTTCTACCGGGTGGGCATCCCCGAGCACTTCCCATGGCTCTTCCTCGTCTCGGGCGGCGCACTGGCTGTCGAGAACGCGATGAAGGCGGCCTTTGACTGGAAGGTGCGCAAGAACCTCGCCGCCGGCAAGCCGGAGGGGGGAAGCCAGATCCTGCACTTCCGCCACTGCTTCCATGGGCGAACCGGCTACACGATGAGCCTGACCGACTCCCACGATCCGAACAAGGTGCTCTACTACCCGAAGTTCCAGTGGCCTCGGGTGGATCCCCCGGCCCTACGCTTCCCGATCGACGCCACTGTTCTCGCCGAGGTCGAAGCGGCCGAAGCGCGAACGATGCGGCAAATCCATGCTGCGTTCGACGCCAACCCAGACGAAATCGCGGCCATCATCCTCGAGCCCATCCAGTGCGAGGGCGGCGACAACCACTTCCGACCCGAGTTCCTCCAGAGCTTGCGGCGGGTCTGCGACGAGCGCGAGGCGCTCTTGATCTTCGACGAGGTGCAGACCGGTGTCGGGGCAACCGGTAGCTTCTGGGCCTGGCAGCAGATGGGATGCGAGCCCGACCTCGTCTCCTTTGGCAAGAAGACCCAGGTGTGCGGCATCTACGCCGGTCCACGAATCAACGAAATCGAGCAGAACGTCTTTGTTGCACCGTCCCGCATCAACTCGACCTTCGGGGGCAACCTCGTCGATCTCGTGCGCTTCCAGCGCGTGCTGGAGGTCATCGAGCGGGACCAGCTCGTAGAGAACGCGGCGACCGTTGGGACCCTGTTCTTGCGCGAACTGGAAGGACTTCAGGCCAAGCGCCCCGACCTTCTGAGCAACGCGCGGGGCCGGGGCCTCCTGTTGGCGATCGACCTACCCGATGGCACAACCCGCAACGCGGTGATGCAGGCCTGCATGAACCAGGGGCTCTTCTCCTTGACCTGTGGAGACCGCTCCCTGCGCTTCCGACCGACCCTGACCTTCAGCGAGGCGGATGTGGGCGAGGCCGTGGAGAAGCTGGACAAGGCGCTAGGGAGCTTGAGCTAAGCCGGCCGCCCCGCAGCGCGCTGGAGCGGACGCCCCCCCCCGCCCCCGGTTCAGAGACCGAGGGAGACCGGGCAGTGGTCGCAAGACACGATGGTCCAGTCGGTCGATGCTCCGCCGTAGTTGACGGTCGACTTTAGGAGCCCGCTGCCCGGCTGCATGTACTGCAGCCCAACCGAGCCTCCATCGAGGAAGACCTCGCTCTCGAGCGTCTCCAATTCGCGGCTACCGTCGTCGTAGTAGAAGACGCCCAGGGTGGGACCAACCACAGCAGAGAAGTCGTAGCCGTCGATGTCGGGCACGAACCAGGCCCCCTGGAACCCCGCGCCGAACAGGCTGCTCTTGTTGGAAGCGCTCTGGTAGACCACACCCAGATCGCCTTTGTGCGTCGTGGTCTCGAAGACGCCATCTGAGGTCTCGGCCTGGACGAACTTCATCGAACCGGAGCCGTCGAGGCCGTACCACAGGGTCATTCCGGAGCCGAAGAGGCGGTCCAGGTCGATTCGAAACACAACCGTGTTGGAGCTCTGGGCCGGAACCATGTCGGGACCGGCGATCCTAGCTTCGACCGTGACCTCGACTTCGTCTTCCACCGGCACGGCCTCGCCCGAGACCACCTCATCGAAGACCCAGGAGTTGCCGACCGCCAGAGCGAAGAACTCCTCTTCGTCGGGGTAGGAGGCCGTGTTGGCCGAGCCCGTGTCGTCGTCGCCCGCGTCGTCGTCGCCACCGGCGTCATCGTCACCCGCCCAGCCGGTGTCGTCATCCCCCCCACCACCGTTGTTCTGGGTGCTTCCCCAGCTGCCGGCGGTGCAACCCAGGGTGAGCAGGCATGCGGCCAACAAGAGAGCGGTGCCGAAGTTCGTAGAACGACCCATAGAGGCATGGTAGCAGTCTCCACTCCCCGCCAGCCCATGCGAGAATGCCCCCCAATGAGGCAGCGTCGACAAGGTACCGATCGAAACCGGCGACTCGGCGGAGCGGCGTCGACCCTCTCCGTTCTCCTGCTTCTCTGGACCCCGGCCATGGCGGATGAAGACGCCACCGACTCCGGGCAGCAGGTGGAGGAGGCGGAGGGTACCGAAGAGACGGACGGTGCAGAGGTGTCGATCGAGCCGGCCGAGGTAGCGGCAGATGCCGCGGCAATTCACACCGAGCACTGCGGCGACGTGAGCCTGAGGGACGTGCGGAAGGCAGCAGGCGCCGTGGCCGCTGCCGCGCCCATGTGGGGCCGACTCGACCAGACCTACCGGGACCACGGCCACAGCTACCTTCTGTACTGGCGGGGGCTCTTTGCAGAGTGCATCGGCCAACCCGACCGAGCCGTGGAGGATCTGGTGCGCTACGTCGACGAGACGCAAGACGACGCGGGCTCACGAGCCATGGTGGCCCAGGCCAGGGCCCGAATCCGGCGCCTCGGCCGCGGGACAACCCGAACCCAGGCGCGGACCCGAACCCAGGCGCGGACCCGAGCCAAGCCGAGGACCCAAGCCAAGCCGCGGACCCGAAAGACGCCGAACCGGCCGGGTCCGCCGGGCAAAGGGGCGGCCATCGCAGCAGGCATCATCGCCGGGGTAGGCATGAGCGGCGCTTCCGCCGGGTTCGGTGTGGCATCTGCAAACGCCTGGAGCAACGCCCTCCATCTTGCCGAAACCGACCTCTACGCCAATCCACACTCGCCAGCCCAAGTGAGCGCCACCGTCGCAATTGGGGACCAACTGGCCGCAGAGAGCCAGGCAACAGGAAGCCTGGCCGTTTTGATAGGGGCTGGTGCAGTTGCCGCCTTCATCACCACCGCCATCGCCAGCCGACAAGGGAAACGGGCCCAAGTCGCCTGGGGGATCGCACCCAGCCACCCGCGCAATCCGGGCCTTACCTTGCAATTGGTGGGGCACTGGTGACCCGCAACCCCACAGCCCCGCTCCTCTTGGCACTCGCAGGGCTCGCCCTCGTCTTCGCCCACGCCTGTAACTGGTACGAACTCAGCCGCATTCCCTGCTTCAACGACTCGAACTGCCCGGTGGGAACCTACTGTTCCGTAGACCTCTCGCCCGGCACCGTCCAGGGGGAATGCACGGACGTGCCCCGGGACGCCAACGACGACGACGACGCAGGAGACGACGACGCAGGAGACGACGACGACTCCGGAGACGACGACGACTCCGGAGACGACGACGACGCAGGAGACGACGACACCATCGAAACGGTGGAGATCGACGGCGTCGTCGTTTCTTCGGACAACGACGTTGAGTCGGGCCACACTCCGGAGATGTTCTTGAATTTTCCGATTCTCGCGGGAGCTACCGTTGCTCTCGAGGGCAGTGGGGGGAACCAAGTCGTCTCCGACAGCAAGGGCGACTTCGTCCTAACTGTGCCCAATGAACAGACGGTCCTGTGGCTCAGCCACCCCAACCACATCACAACCCACCTGGCCCTCACCCCAGACGTCCACAATACGCCGAATACTGGGGCACTTGCCCTGATGGTGACGGCTGAGGATCTCGACGAGATCTACAACCAGACATTTGGCGGATTGGAAGGCGCTCCAAAGGAAACCGGGACTCTCCTTGCCCTAGGATTCAACTCAACGACCGGCCCGGTCCAGCCACTGCCGGGTCTGACGGTTTCGATCAGCTCGGAGTACCACTCGGCCTACGTGGTTGATATGAGCGACGACGACGAC
>CAZQTQ010000269.1:0-6243 GCA_964596025.1 uncultured Rickettsiales bacterium | reverse complement strand
GAGGAGCTGATGCGGCGGGGCCTGCACAAGAAGCTGTGCTGGCTGAGCGAGACGCGGGTCGACCGGATTGACCGCGAAAGCCTGCGCATCATGCGGGCTTCGGGCTGTCGGCGGATCCTGCTGGGCATCGAGAGCGGTGTGGACTTGCTGCTGGAGAACGTCAACAAGACCTTCACCACCGAGACCACGCGGCACGCGGTCCGCATGCTTCGCGAGGAAGGGATCGACTCGGTCGGTCTCTTCATGATTGGCCTGCCCGGCGAGACGCCGGAGATGACCCGGCAGACGATCGACTTCGCAAAGAGTCTGGATTTGGACTTCGCCAAGTTCGCTATCACCGTGCCATTCCCCGGCTCGCAGATGTTCGAGGATTTGCGGCGGGAGGGCCGACTGAACCGCGACGATTGGGAGAACTGGACCACGTTCCAGCCAGATCCCAACAAAATGGTCTTCGTGCCTCGCGACGTTTCGCCGGAATACCTCATCAAGATGCAAAAACAGGGGCTGCGTGAATTTTATTTTCGCCCCAACATGATCTATCGACACCTGGTCGAGATTCGTACCCTAAACGCCCGGCAGGTCGTCCACGGCCTCAAGGGAATGTTTCTCTGAGAATTGGGAGGAGATCGGGTGCGACCGAAAAAGCTTTGGTGGTCGATCGAAAATGGATCGTCTACCCTTTCCTTGTTCAACACCCAACCCGGGAGGACTCCGTGAACTGGCGCCCCGCACCGATTCCGAAGCCGACTCCAAAGCCCCGCCCCAAGGACTAGTCCTTGGAGTGAGGCCTGAGGCGCGTCGCGGGGGGACCTCCGCGGCCTCGGCCTTATTGTGTCTACGAAGGCGAGGGCGACGGATGTCGTCCGCGTCTTCGTGCGTTCTATTCTAGGGCTCAAGTCCTACTGGGGGTGAGCGCTAGGGCTCAAGTCCTACTGGGGGTGAGCGGCCTCTTGGCCGGTGCTTTCCTCCGTTGGTGTTGTCCACCGAAGCAGGACGACCGGAGGACCACCCGTGCAGGGGCCGCCGAGGACCCGGGCCCTCCACGGACTTCCCAATTCGTCGCTCAGGATCTCCAAGCGCCCATCGTGCACCTCCGCTTGGGCCACCGGATGGCTGGCCGTCCGGGCAACGCGCAGGTTCAGCTCCCAGCGGGGCGGTCCCCCGTCCTCGCTCGGGTCTGGCTCGATGCAGGCTTCGGTGTTTGGTTCCTGGTAGAGCAGTGATGCGGGCTCCAGCTCGGGCGCGGTGATCCGAAGGACTGGGGGGGCCCGGTGGTCTCTCCCTGCAGCACGCCGATAGCGGATGAGTTCGATCCCTCCAAAGGACTCTGTCCCCTCGCGAACGAGGTTCTGGTCGGCCCACGAGAGAGCCTGGTCGGCGAGATCAAGGTCGAACTTGGCGCGTCCGAACATGCGCTCGTCGACGCGCGCGAGCCACAGCCGATCGAAGTGTTGGTTCCTGGCGCTGCTCTGGAAGGGCAGTCCCTCATCAATAGCCTCCAAGAAGACCGCCTTGTCGTCGAGGTTCCAGGCGAGGACGCCGTCGGTTTCCTCGAATCGGTCGCCGGCGTTTCGGCTTAGGTACCAGGTCAGTGGCCCCCTTTGGCCCCAGAGCGGCAAGGTTGCGACGGCATCGCGATGCTGCAGTTGGCTGCGGATGTGGGCTGCAGCCTTGCGGTAGTCGGGGCTGGTGGTGTGGGTGTCGGCGGTGCTGAGGAAGGCGAACATGCCGAGGCCCCAGGCTGCCCCGAGGGCACCAAAGACCCCGGTCATGGCTCGGGTCTGGGGGGCCCGGTTCGGGTCCGAAGTCCCCCTCCGCCCGACCGTTGCTCGGGTGCTTAGCCCGCCCGGGCCCAAGGCCCCGAGCACAGCCAGGACTCCCAAGAAGGGCATGGACCAGGCCACCCAGCGGAAGCCGTAGAAGACTCGCCCGTCCAGGCGCACGACCAGGTTGGCGTGGAAGAAGACAATGCCGGCTAGGAAGCTCCCGAGCAGCGCCAAGAGCAGACCTGCGAGCACCGAATCGCGCCGGTAGGCCACGACCAGGCCGCGGGCTACGAGGAGGGCAGCGGGGACGACAGCGGCCGGTGCCCAGTCGGGTGAGAGTCCGAGACAGACGAGAAAGAATTCGCTCCCAAAGAGGAGGGCTCCGGGGTCTGGAAGGTAGACGTCGGCGAAGAGCCGGGTGTCCAGCGCGACCTGCTGAAAGCTGCCGAAGTGGACGACGCACCAGAGCAGCGACAGTGGCAGGAGGCCGAGCCCCGCCTCGATGGCCCAGCGTCCGGCTACCAGCCAGGCCCGGCGTCGTCTTCGGGCGATGATCAGGCCCAAGACCGCCACCCCTTGCGCGAGTCCGAAGAGGGCGACGGTGTAGTGGCTTAGGAAACCTAGGCAGAGCAGCGCCGACCACAGCCACCACCGTTCTCTTCGTCCGGTCTCGAGCGCCGAGAGCAGAAGCTCGGTGGAGCCGAGGGCCACCAGCCCGACCCAGGCGTAGGGGGTGGCGTCGGCGCCAAAGTGGACCGAGGGGGCGGCCATGGCGAGGGCGGCCGCGGTGCCGATCGCGACTGCGGGCGAGAAGCGGCGGAAGACCCGCCAGGCCAGCAGCACACCGGCCACGCTGCAGAGGAAGGCCGGTAACCGCAGCCAGGCTTCGGAGTCGGCGACGCCGAGGAGGAAGGTCAAGAGCCAGTGGTACAGCGGTGGGTGGGTGACCTCGATCGAAGAGGGCTGGATGAGGCTCGCGAGGAGGCCGGAGCCGGCCTCGCCGCTGGGCACGATGGGGACCGAGCCGGGGCCGTAGGTGTGTTCGAGGAGGTCCAGGGGCCGGGACAGGAGCGTAGGCAGCCTCACCGCCGCCGCGAGCGCCACGACGACTCCCAGGAGCCTGAGCTCCGAGGGGCTTGCTGGGGCGGTTGGCGGTCGGTGGGCCAGCGGTCCGCCGGGTGGGGCCCCCTCGGTGTCTACAGGGGGAGGCGGGACCGCGGCTCCGCGCAGTCCCTGGGCGGCTCGAATCACCTCACGTGCTCCGTCGATGACCCCGATGCGCCAGCCCATCCAGGCGCGAAGGGCCCACCCCACTCCGAAGATGAGGATGGCGATGAGCAGCGGTTGGACCCAGGCCAAGGGGTGGAGCTTGCCTTCGGCCCGCAGGCGAGCAAGGAGGGGCGATGCGGCCCGAAGGCGAGGGTCTTGGGGTGGGTTGGCTGCGTCGAAGCCGTGCAGGTCGTGGGGGATTATCAGGGTGATCGGCCCAAGCGTTGGGTGGAAGACGCTCTGGCGGAGAAAGAGCCAGCGGCGCCCCGAAGCCTTGCCGGTGGGCCCTCCGGCCTCGAGTTCGATCGAAAAGCGTCCCGTCCTGGCCTCGGGCTGGGCTCGTGCCGCGGGCTGGCCGGGCGCGCTCAGGTCCAGGGAGCTGGTGACCCACACCTCGACCTGGGTGTCCTCCGGAAGGGGGTCGACGGTGCCGCTGAGGGTTGCGGCCTGGGCGGGGGCAGCGGAATACAGGAGGAGACCCAGCCCCAAGAGAGCCGGAAGTCCGGCGCTTGGAGTGGAAGAGGGTCTAGGGGTCAGAGCCCGTCCCGCCTTGCGTCGAGACCAGAGCCCCAGTCCGAGAAGCAAGGCCCAGACCCCGGCCGACAGCGCTAGGGAGGCCGAGAGGCCCGGAGGCCGGAAGCGGGCCCGTAGCTCCTGGGGCCCTGCGGGGAGGGCGATGCCCAGGTGCATCTGGTTGACGGGGAAGGTCGTGAGTGAGGCGCCGGTGGCGGTGCGAACCGACCAGCCCGGATGCCAGCGTTCTCGCAGCACCGCGATTCCTCCCGTTCCCTCGCCCACCTGAACCGTGCTCGTGTCGCTGCAGGAGACGCTGCGCTCCGCCGCCGCTGGCAGTCCCTCGCGCTCGAGCAGGGCGGGGTCGACGACGGGCCCTGTGCGGCTGAGCAGTCTCTGGACCCGGGTCTTTGCGTCCGGCACGACCTTGGTGGCCGATGGGCTGTAGCAGGGCGGTACGGTCTCTTCGATGCGGAAGCTCAGTTGAGTGTCCCAGAGAGCGACGGGCAGCCCCAGAAGGTGGAGGCTGCGGGCTCCGATTCCGTCGGACCGGCCAAACAGGGCGGTCAAGACGTGGGCTTGGAAGCGTGCGTCGTGCAACGGCTCAGCAATGGGCGCCCAGAAGTCGAGCACGCGGACTGGGGCCATCTTCGAGCGCCCAGCGCCTCCGCGGAGTCCTCGGGCCACCCCGTAGTGAGGGGGGAGGCTCCGATTGAGGAGGGCGGCCTGCTGGACAGGGGCGTCCACCTCCACCCGCTCGATCTCTTCCTCCACCGAGGCGCTAGCCGGACCCCCAGGCCGGCCCTGGGCCCCTGCCGTCACCGCTTGGCTCTTTGGCTCAGGGGCTGTGGCGGCCTCGCCGGCCTCCAACCCCCCGGCAGCTCTGTAGGCTTCCCGGTCGCCCAGTTCTTCCCAGTCGGGGTTGGTGGTGATGAGTTCGGCAGCATCGGCGACCACGCTGCGCCCAGGAAGGGCAGAGTCAAAGCCGCGGGCGAGATCTTCGAGGTCGAGGTAGCCACCTTCGACCAAGGAAGCGATGGCGGGGGAGGTTTGGCCCGTCGCGTGCAGCGGCTGCGAGGGAACGGCCGTGTGGCCGCGAACCGCAAAGAGGCTGAGGTCGAGCAGCGCCAAGGCAACGAGGAGGACAGATCGTCGGCGACCTGCCTCTTGGTTGAGGAGGACGATCGCTGCGGCCAAGACGGCGAGGGCCTGGCCCCCGCCGACGAGGTAGTTTGTCCACTGGGTCGTCGTGGGGAAGCCCTTAGGGCCCCAGAGGGCGCGCAGCACAACGGCTCCGAGGAGGAGACCCAGGACCAAGCCTGCGGGCCCCCGCAGCCAGGCGGCGCGCTCGTCGGGGCTGGCAGCGAGCAGCCGATCCAGACCGATGGCGGCGAGGGCTGCGGCGGGGAAGGCGGCCAGCGCGGGGTAGACGAGGTTGACGGGATGGCTGAGCAGGATGAGGGGGGCAAAGAGGTATTGGACGAAGGGCAGCTTGGTGCCGGCCGCGACGAGCAGGAGGACAAAGAGCCCCATCCGTCCTTCGACGGTACCGAGCGCCCGGCGCAGCGCTGGACTCGTGTCGCGACCCCCTCCGGGCGCCCAGAAGAAAGCCAAGAGGGCCAAGCCTAGGACCACTCCAATGCCCACGTCCCGGTCCAAGACGTAGGCCGTGGGGGCGAAGATCCCGGGCAGGGAGTCGAGGCCGAGCGCCTGGTCGGCCGCTAGGCCCAAAGACGGCAGCGTGGATGCGCCGTCGCTGGCGATGCGGGCTTCCAAGAGCGGGGGGACGAAGCCTACGGCTCCGCCCAGGAGCCCGAGGACCCCGACGGCGAGTGCACCCGGCAGGTCGCGGCCGCGGAGCAGGGCCCAGAGCGCGATGGCCCCGCCCGCAGTGGCCGCCAGCCGCAGGTGGCTGCCCAAGAGAAGCAGGGCGACGGCCGCCGCACCGAGGGTGATCCATCGGGTGCGTTCGGTGGTCTCGGCTTGGCGGAGGCGCTCCAGGCAGGCGAGGACCATCGGGAACCACAAGAAGGCGGGCCAGGTGTCGATCTGGCAGTCCTGAAAGGTGGCGAGTCCCACGGGGCCGGCCACCAAGGCGGCGCCGGCCAGGGTGGCCGAGAGGGGGCTTGCCCCGTGCAAGAGGGCGAGCCAGCGAATGGCCAGGAGCGTGCCGGCGGCGTGCAGCAGGGCGCTTAGGCCGAGGGCGGGCACGACTGGAAGGATCAGAGTCAGCCAGCAGAATGGATAAAAGGGCCCCATCGGGACCACGTCCGAATAGAGGGAGACCCCGCCGAGTTTTCCGGGGACGAACCAGATAGACCGCCCCTCGGTTACAGCAGTTCGCAGCCACTCCCAGCAGGCCACGGCGTAGTAGAGGCCATCGTCGGGGATGTCGACACCTTCGCCAATGAGCAGCGGCCCGCCGGCTAAGAGCAGAGGGACGAGTGCCCCGAGCAGCAGGAGCTGCTTGGAGGGGCTGGTGTCGTCGGTTGCTGGCTGCACCCCCCCGATGGTAGCGCGAGCCCGGCCCTCGCTGCGCTAGGGCCATCTCTGCTTGACGGCTTGTGTGCTGAGCACTAACCCGACGGGGTGCGCATCGCCTTCCTTCAAGCTTCGGCTGTGGACGAATCTCTGGCGTTGTCCGAGGCGGCGGCCGGGCTCGCGCCGGACTCGTTCACGGTCGGCGTGGACCCCG
>CAZQTQ010000268.1:5624-6321 GCA_964596025.1 uncultured Rickettsiales bacterium | reverse complement strand
CCTAACGGTCGACGATTGGCTCAGCGCCGGCTACGAAGCCGCCATTGTCTGGTGGGGACCCCTACAAGGCGAGTACCTACTCGAACAGCTCCTAGACGTAACCGCCCTCGCAGCCTCACCGGTAAAGGAAGATCCGGCCTACCCCGATTTTCCGACCGGCACCTGGTACCCGGACTGGGAGACGCCCTTCGTCGAGCCGGACGCAACGCCTGAGGCCGGGACGGTGCCCGAGACACCCGAGTCCACCCTCTTCGTTTGGGACGGCCAGGTGCCCTCCCAGTCTCAGCCCCTCGCGGAGATCCCGCGCCTTCAGGGTCTCGCAGAGTTCGTCTTCGAGGGCAGCGACCCAGCAACAGGCCTCCTGGAGGTCCGGGTGGAACGACAGAATTCAGCCGGCGCCTGGACCACATTGACCACGCCCACCGGCACCGAGATCACCGATGCTTTGCCCGACCTACTCGTGACCTACACGCCCTCGCCCCTGAGGGGCGACGCAGAGGTCGCTGATCCGGAGCGGACTCACAGCTACGCCGTGGCCTGGCAGGCCGTCGATACCTGGTCTGGGCTGGACCAGGTGGCAAGCCTGCCTCTGGGGCCCTATCGCTTCCGCGTGACCGGCAAGTCTCGCGACCCCCTGAGCAGCTCCTACCCCTACGATACCGTCCCCTGGGAGCTCAGCTCCGAGCCCTTTGCCGTG
>CAZQTQ010000268.1:0-5614 GCA_964596025.1 uncultured Rickettsiales bacterium | reverse complement strand
CACGGGGACGACGGTTGAAGTGCAGGCCTCCTACAGCCCTGCGCCCCGTGGCTATCGCCTGCTCCACCCCGCGAGCGCTCCGACCACCGCTACACCCCTGGTCGGAGGCTCAGGCGGCATCACCCTCAGCGCGACCCCTGCGGCGGGAGGCGAGACCACCTCCCTCGTCCTGACGTCGACGACCGAAGCAGGGGACCTGACGATTCTGAGCGCCGACATCAGCGGACTGGCCAGCGGCTCGTGGACGGTTCAAGTGAACGACGGCAATGAAAACACTGGCACCGCCGTAGTGGACCTCCAGTGACCGACCTGATCGCCAGCCCTTCGATGGAGGAACGAGACCCGCAGGAGCTACTGCAGGGCCTGGTCGCCGACTTCCGCACCTGGCTCAGCGTCCAAGACCGTGCCTTTGCCCGCATGCCCCAGGGGGCCTACCCCGAGGCACCGAATGACCTACAGGTCGACTCAGATCTCCCGACCTACCCCACCGATCCGGCCAGCGATGCACCCGTAGAGACCCTCGCCGAAGCGCCAGCAAAGAGCCCCCTGGACCTCCTTAGAGCCGAGTTGGACGGCTGCACTCGCTGCAGTCTCCACGAGGGTCGGACCCACTTGGTCTTCGGCACCGGCAGCGAGACGGCTGACATTGTCTTTGTCGGCGAGGGCCCAGGGCGCAACGAGGACCAGCAGGGAGAGCCCTTCGTGGGTGCCGCCGGAGCGCTGCTCACCCGGATCGTGAACAACGTGCTTCGCCTGGAACGCTCGGAGGTCTACATCTGCAATGTCGTCAAGTGCCGGCCGCCCCGCAATCGGGATCCGCGGCCCGACGAGGTCGCCACTTGCTCGCCCTTCCTGTGGCGCCAGCTTGAGGCGATTCAGCCGAAGATCGTCGTCGGCCTCGGCCGCTTTGCCATTCAGTGCCTCCTCGAAACCCAGCAGTCGGTCGGTCGTCTCCGCGGCCGAGCACACCCATTTCGGGGCGCCGTCCTCATCCCGACCTACCACCCCGCCTACCTGCTTCGGAACCCAAGCGACAAGCGGAAGGTCTTTGAGGACATGATGCTCGTCCGTTCGGAGTACGCCCGCATTACGGGCACAGAGCTGCCGTCGCCCCTAAAACAAGGAGAAGCTCGATCGTGACCTCCCTGCCCCGGATGGGCCTCTCGGGCCTGGCTCTGTGCACCCTCCTCCTCTCTGCTCTCGGTCCGAGACCGCTGTGGGCAGACGACAGCGCTGCTCCGTCCGATGATCTGACCGAGTCCGCTACCTCCGACGTGGAGGACCCCGGCCCAGGCATCGTCCGCATCCTTCGGCTCGACGACGTCGTCATCAATCGGGGTTCACGCGACTACTTCGTCGAGAATCTCGAACTGGCGGCCGAAGACCCTGAGACTCGGGCGGTCGTCCTCGTCTTAGATACCCCCGGAGGGGCCCTGCAGAGCACGCGCGAAATGGTCAAGGCCATGTTGGGCTCCAGAATCCCCATCCTGGTCTACGTCGGCCCCGCTGGCGCGCGCGCAGCCTCAGCGGGCACCTTTATCACCATGGCCGGCCACGTCGCCGCCATGGCCCCGGCTACGAACATTGGCGCAGCTCATCCCGTCGTCATGTCTATGCCCACCAAGGGCGGAGAGGATGAGAAGAGCGACGAGGCCAAGGACAGCCAGGCCGCAATGCTCGAGAAGGTCACCAACGACACCGTGGCCTTCATCCGAAACATCGCTGAGCAGCGGGGCCGCAACGCCGACTGGGCTGAGAAGGCGGTACGCGAAAGCGTCTCGATCCAGGCCTCCGAAGCCGTCGAGTTGCAAGTCGTCGATACGATCGCTGAGAGCGTAAGTGCCCTCCTGGACACTGTCGATGGCCGCGAGATTCAGCTAAGCGAGGGGAGGCGCATCGTACTCCGCACCAAAGGGGCCCACGTCGAGGTCCCTATGACACTTCCCCAGCGGGTCCTCCTCTTCCTGACCCACCCCAACGTGACCTACTTGCTCTTAGCCCTCGGCGCCATGGGCATCTGGCTCGAGGTCAACAAGCCAGGCCTCATCGTGCCAGGCGTTGTCGGCGTCATCAGCCTGCTGCTCGCCGCCTTTGGGATGAGCTTCATTCCCGTAAACGCGCTGGCTGTCCTCTTCGTCATCCTCGGCCTAGTCGCCATCATCGCGGACATCTACGTACCCAGTTACGGCCTTCTCACCGCCGGCGGCATCGCCGGCCTCGTCTTTGGAGGAATATTCCTCGTGGACAAAAGCCCAGAATTCACCGTGGGCGTTTCGCCCGAAGTCATCATCCTTGTCGGCCTCCTCGCCGTCGTCCTCGGTCTGCTCGTCGGCTGGCTGGTCTGGCGCGGTGAGCGGCGCAAAGTGGTCGGCGGCGAAGAAGGTATGCGGGGTGCCACTGGAGAAGTGCGCGCCGCGATCCCGGGCGGGCGAAAGCCCGGTCGCGTCTTCGTTCACGGCGAGCTGTGGAACGCGCGTGCCGCAGTGCCCATCGCCGAAGGCGAGGAGATCGAAGTGCAGGCCGTCAATGGCCTCATGCTCGACGTGACCCGACGGATCGTAAGCAATCCATCCGATCCCCCCAACAACCCTGCGAAAGA
The DNA here is from genome assembly GCA_964596025.1 of uncultured Rickettsiales bacterium. Classification (GTDB taxonomy): domain Bacteria; phylum Myxococcota_A; class UBA796; order UBA9615; family UBA9615; genus CAZQTQ01. The sequence continues at coordinate 3,015 of CAZQTQ010000268.1, read as the reverse complement.
CGCCTAGCAACTCCAACCCCCCAATTCCGGCGGAGGCGCCGGCAGTCAGGAGAACTCTATGGGACAGGCCCTAATCACCCTCGTCATCTTCGGTGGCCTCATCCTAATGTCCGCGGTCAAGATTCTGCGCGAGTACGAGCGTGGAGTCGTTTTCCGCCTCGGACGGTACGTCGGCACCCGCGGCCCAGGTCTCGTGTTGCTGATCCCGGGCATCGAGCGGATGGAAAAGGTGTCCATGCGGATCGTGACCCTGGACATCCCCAGCCAAGATGTCATCACCCGGGACAACGTCTCGGTGAAGATCAACGCCGTGGTCTACTTCCGAGTCATGATGCCGGACCGCGCCATTATCGAGGTCGAGAACTTCCTCTATGCCACCTCGCAGTTGGCGCAGACGACCCTGCGTTCAGTGGCTGGTCAGGCAGAGCTGGATGAACTGCTCGCAGAGCGCGAAGCTATCAACCTGAAGATGCAGTCACTGCTCGACGAAGCGACCGATCCGTGGGGCATCAAGGTAAGCGATGTCGAGCTCAAGCACATCGACCTACCGACAGAGATGCAGCGGGCCATGGCCAAGCAGGCCGAGGCCGAGCGGGAGCGGCGCGCCAAGATCATCGCAGCAGAAGGCGAACTGCAGGCCTCCGAGAAGCTGACCGAAGCCTCGGCCATCATGGGCCGGGAGCCCGTGACCATTCAGCTGCGCTACCTCCAAACCTTGACCGAGGTGGCAGCCGAGAACAGCTCGACCGTCATCTTTCCCGTGCCCATCGAGATGTTCAAGGCCTTCGCCGGCAATCCAAAGGCGGCGGTGGAAGGCATCAAGACAGCGCTCGGCGGGGGCGACAGCACAGCCAGCAAGAGCTAGGGAGAGAGCGTGCTGATTGTTGCCCGCAAAGAGGGGCAAGACCTCCACATCGGAGACGAAATCCGCATCGAGGTGAAGTCCATCGACGGCAAGTGGGTCAAGCTCGCCATCGACGCGCCCCGATCAATCCCCATCGCCTGGGACCGAGAGACCAAGGGGGAGGAGGGGACCGAGAGGGAAGGCGGCGGCGGGAGCGAGGGCGGCGCTTAGCCTGCCCTCTAAGCGCATCGCCCACGTGGTGGACGCGCTGCCTAGTCCACGTCGGTCGGGTGACGAATCTTGGCTGCGACCGGAACGCGGCGGCCCAAGCCGAAGGCCTTCGAGGTCACCCTGAGGCCGGGCGCGGCTTGGCGCCGCTTGTACTCTGCCCGATCCACCATCGCCAGAACCCGGTCGACGACGGCTCCCGGAAGCTCTGTCGAGGCGAGGATTTCCGAACGAGTCTGTCCCTCTTCGAGGTAGGCCTCCAGGATCCGGTCCAGGTCGGGGTAGGGCGGCAGGGAGTCGGAGTCCAGCTGATCGGGGGCAAGCTCCGCCGAAGGTGGCTTGTCTAGGATGGCCTGAGGGATGCACGGACCGCCTTCATTGAGCCGCTCAGCCATCCGATAGACCATGGTCTTGGGGAGATCCGAGAGGACGGACAGCCCCCCGGCCATATCGCCGTAGAGGGTGCAGTAGCCCACCGCAAGCTCGCTCTTGTTCCCCGTACTCAGGACCAACGCCCCAGTCCGGTTCGACCAAGCCATGAGTACGACTCCGCGGGCACGGGCCTGCAGGTTTTGGTCGGTCACCCCGCCAGTCTCGCTGTCGGCGAACTCTGCCGAAGTCCACAGCCCTTCCAGTTGGCCACGGAGCGCATCGTGGATGGGTCGAATCGGCACCACATGAAAGTCAATGCCGAGCTGGGCTGCTAGCTGACGTGAGTCCTCGACCGACCCCCCAGAAGAGTAGACCGAGGGCATGGTGATTCCGGTGACGTGTTCGGCCCGCAGGGCGCGAACAGCCAGTGCAGCGGTCAGGGCCGAGTCGATACCACCCGACAGACCTACCACCGCATCACGAAAGCCACACTTGCGGAAGTAGTCGCGGATCCCGAGCGTGATCGCTTCGATGGCAGCATCGATGCCAGGCAAGAAGGGGGCAGGGGGCTCCGAGGCCGAGGGGGGAGCCGCCAGATCAACGAGGACTGCAGCCTCGACAAAGGAAGGCGCAACCGCCTGAATGGCGCCGCTGGGCCAGGCCACAAAGCTGCCGCCGTCCATGATGAGTTCGTCGTTGCCACCCACTAAGTTGCAGTGGACGGCGGGAATCCCGCAGCGCTCCGCAAAGGCGCCCAGCATGCGCCGGCGCAGCCTCGGCTTGCCGACATGAAACGGAGAAGCGCTGAGGTTCAGGAGGACCTGAGCACCCCGGTCGACGAGGTGTTGGGCAGGATCGAAGTTGTAGAGGCGCTGGGGCCAGAAATCAGCATCGTTCCAGACGTCCTCGCATACCGTGACTCCGAGACTCACACCTCCCCATGAGATGGGTTGAATGGACCCCTGCTCAGCGGGACGGAAGTAGCGGCCTTCGTCGAATACGTCGTAGGTCGGCAGAAGGGTCTTGGGCACCACCGCCTGAATGCAGCCATCGGCGAGCAAAACAGCGCTGTTGTGAACCGGGCGGCCGACCGCGATCTGGGTGCGGGTGGCGTTGCCGACGAGCAAGGCGCCTCCGTCGGCGCAAGCGACGGCAAGGTCGTGCTGGGCCCGCTCGCAGCCATCCAAAAACTCGTCGCGCTCGAGAAGATCGCGGGGGGGATAGCCGCAAACCGCCAGCTCCGGCGCCACCACGATCTCGGCACCATCGGCCCGAAGACGCCGGTAGGCATCCCGGATCCGCAAGCAGTTGCCCACGAAGTCTCCAACCGTACTGTTGGTCTGGGCCACGCCGATCTTCATGGACCGGAGTATGGGAAGCCACACGAAGGCGCGCAAGGGCCAGAACCCCAGGAGCTGCTGCTGCCCCGGCCACGGGTGCGGCGTTGACACCCGTTCGTAGATTGCCTATCAACCGGCGCCGGCCTCTCCCTTCATGACTGACGTCCAAGACTCCTTCGTACACGCCTACAGCTACCCGCTCCCCCCGGAGCAGGTCGCCCAGCGGCCCTG
>CAZQTQ010000267.1:0-6324 GCA_964596025.1 uncultured Rickettsiales bacterium | reverse complement strand
GCGCACTACGACAGCTTGCTTGGCCATGCCGCTGCGAACCAAGACAGCAGTACCAGCGAGGGAGAGAAAGCCGACCAAGGCGACCCCCGGGCCACCCTGAGTGGGATGGCTGTGGTACCCGAAGCCGAGGGGCTCGAGTGGCGGCCCTGCTACGGCCGCGACGAGGAGTTGGAGCGCCGCTGCCGCAGGCTCGGCGGGCAACATGGGCGAAGCCTTGAGGCGGCCCATGAGGCCCTGGAAGCCGGTAAATTCGATCAGGCCACAGACATTCTGGAGTCGCTGCGAAGCGAACTGCCCTCCGATCCTGGAATCCTCACCGACCTGGGCTGGGCCTGCTTCGCCAGTGCGCCACGGAAGGAGCGCCAGGTGGAGCGGGCTCTGGAGTGGATCAACCTCGCGCTGACCTTCAAGGCCGACTTCCGAGAGGCCCTGGAAGCCGAGGCCCGGGTCCTCTCCTTTGCCGAACGCTTCGATGAGACCCGAATCGCTATCGAACGCCTGCTTCGCGCCACGCCAGACCACAGCTGGGCCAAGCGCCAACTCAAGACCCTTGACCTTGGCGACGACGAGGACAAGGACAGCGGCAAGGGCCTCCGCAGTCTCTTCGGGCGAAAGAAGTAGGTGGAGCTCAAGGCCCTGCTGGACAGCCATCGGGCCCGATTCGATGCGCGAATGCACATCGCGAGCGACCCGATCCAGTTCCCCCACCGCTACCGGAGACCCGGAGACATCGAGGTCGCAGCATTTGTCGCGACAAGCCTGGCCTTTGGCCGGGTCTCCGCATTTCAGCCGGTGATCGAGGAAGTCCTGGGCGCGCTGGGTCCAAAGCCCGCCGCCCTGCTGCGACAGGGGCCAGCAAGCCCAGATCTTCGTACACAGCTTCCACGGATCAGCTGCAGCTACCGCTGGCTACAAGCGGCGGAAATCAGGGCTCTGGTCGCCGGCTTGGCCGAATTGCTGCAGCGCTACGGCTCGCTGGAGGCTGCCTTTGCTCAGGCTCCCAAGAGTGTCCCCCCCGCCGGGCGTGCGGGCCAAGCCCATCCGACTTGGGCCCGCCTGAGCGCCTTCGGAAACCTCCTGCGTGAGGCGATGAACCACCACCACCCCAACCCCAAGGCGCGGAGCCGCGCCCTGTCCTTCCTCGTCCCCTCGGGGCAGACCACCTCCGCCTGCAAGCGCCAACTCCTGTTTCTCCGGTGGATGGTCCGGCCCCAGGACGAAGGGGTCGACTTTGCCCAATGGACCACCCTGGAGCCCAAAGACTTGATCGTGCCCTGCGACGTCCACGTGGCTCGAATCGGTCACGCCCTGGGCCTTTGCGACCGGCCCGAACCGAGTCGGAAGACGGCCGAACAGGTCACCGCCGCTCTAAGCGCCCTGGCACCCCAAGATCCGATTCGCTACGACTTTGCCTTGAGCCACCTCGGCATCTCTGGAGGCTGCCGCGCTCGACTCATCGAGGCCGTCTGTGGAACCTGCGTCCTTCGACCGGCCTGCCGCTTTGGGGCCGGGCCTATCAGAGCCCCTCGCCCCGCGGTTCCCCCTTGCTAGACTGCTTCGTCGCCTGCCCTTGGAGTCCCTTCATGCATCCAGCTCTCCCGACCCCACAGCGCACCGCCGGTTGGGTCCTCCTCCTGGCGGCTCTTCTCTTGGCCGGACCCGCCGCGGCCGAACCACTGGACATTGATCAGGACCACATCGGCCCACGCTGGCTGGGCACGAACTACCAGGACAACCTCGGCTGGCTCGTTGCAAGCTCCGGGGATCTCAACGGGGACGGTCTCGGTGATTTTGCGGTGACCTCGCCCCAAGATGAGGGGCCGGTGACCTTCGATTCGGTAGTCCGCCTCTTCTTCGGTCGCAGCAGTGGTGCCCCAGGCTCTGGCCAAGCCGACTGGGCCAACGTCGAGATTCGAGACGGCAAGGTCGGAACCGACGCCATCTTCCAACTGGCATTCGTTCCCGACGTGAACGGCGACGGCAATCCGGACATCGCAGTCGCCCTGCCAAACGCCGGAACGGCGGGCAAGGCGTTGGTTCTGCCTGGAGGTGGCACAGCGTGGCCCGTCCAAATAACGTCAAGCGACTCCCTCATCACCTGGACGGGATACACCCAAACCGAGAACAGCGACCTCAGCGCCGAAACCCGACCCAGTGACATCACAGGCGGCGACTTCGACGACGACGGGCTGGGCGACGTAGTCATCAGCTCGGGTCTCTTTCAACGGGTCTGGGTGCACTACGGAGTCGACGGCCTGGGCGAATACTCGCTCGAGTCCCTGAGCACCCACTTCGAGGAGTGCTTCGAAGAGGCCCCGGGCTCTAACTTTGGTTCGGCGATGGCCTCCGGAGACTTCAACAACGACGGCTACGACGACCTAGCCATCGGTGGCCCCGGTTGCGACGGAGGGAATGGGCAGGTGTTTGTCCGCTACGGTTCGGCGGCGGGTCTCTCGGCCACCCCGGACCTCACACTGTCCGACGGCGACCGCCTTGGCGGGGCTCTAATCGCCGGCGACCTCAACGCAGACGGCACAAGCGATCTCCTCGTCCAAGAGCTCCTCTCCGGCAGCAACCAGGACCGGGGCAACCTCCGGCTCTACCTCGGCGGAAGCAGCGGGCTGGAGACGACAGCGTCCCAGGCCATCGTCGGCGGCTTCTCCGACAAGCGCTTCGGAGCGACGGCGGCGATCTTGCCCGATGTGAGCAGCCCGCCCGACGGTCTGCCTGAGCTCGTGGTCGGATCGCCCGAGGCGGCCTTCGACGGCTTGGGACAGGGAGCGGTCTATGTATTCATGAGTCCTGCTGCGAGCGGGGCCGAGATCTCAACCAACGACGCGAAGTACCGGATCACAGGGTCCCATCAACAGGCCTGGTTCGGGGCGAGCGTGGCCACCGTGATGGACTTCGACGGAAACGGACACCCCGAGGTGGCCATCGGCGAGCCGAACTACACCGAAGGGGAAACCGAAAACGACTACCACCGAGGCCGGCTCTACCTGCTGACCGCCCTGCCCGATCGAGACGAAGATGGCGACGGCGTCAGCACCCTAAACGGCGACTGCGACGACACCAACGACGAGGTCAGTCCGACTGACGTCGAAGTCTGTGACGGCATCGACAACAACTGCGACCACGTGGTCGACGAGGGCTGCGACGAGGGCGATGACGACGACAGCGCGGTCAGCGGGGGGGACGACGACGACAGCCAAGACGGTGAGAACGGCAGCAACGGAGGAGGACGGGGCTGCGGCTGTGGCCTCGCCTGGGGTGCGTCTCTGGGGAAGGGGGCCCTCGGTACTCTTCTCTTTGGCCTAGCGTTCAGCGGCGTCCGACGGCGGCGGGCTCGAAACCAACGACCCCTTCGAAGGGAGTAGACCCTCCCCCGGGCCTGCGCCTTGCGGGGCTGCGTTCGGGCGAGACCCTACAGCTAGGACGTCGCGCGCCGGACGGCGTAGACGGCCACGCCCTCCGCCACCAGGCGGCGGCCGTCCACTTCTCCCTCAGCCGCCTCACGCGATTCGTTCCCGGCCGTCGCCTGCTGAAACACCTGCACTCGGGCAACGCTCACCCGCCCGCCGGCGCGAACCACGCGCGCCTCGGCCAAGGTCTCAACGAGGGCAGCCGGCCGAAGGTAGTCGACCCGTAGGTCCAAGGTGCTGAGCTTGTCGCCAGGCTCGATACAGGTGAAGGCAGCCGCTCCTGCCGCGGTGTCGATGAGGCTGGAGATCGTCCCGCCATGTAGAGCCGGTCGAACCGGGTCACCCACCAGATGGTCGAAGAACGGCATGCTCATCGTCGCCTCGCCCGGGGCCAGGTGGACAAGCCGAAATCCGAGAAAGCGATTGAAGGCGACCGACTCCTCCATGAACTGCCGGACAGCCTCAAGCGAGACCCCGGCCGAACCAAAGCCCTCCACGCGAAGATCGGGCCACGCAGGCTTGCAGTTCTCGGAATCCGCCACGGCCGAACCCTAGCAGGGCCGGCGTCCAAATGCCCGATGGCCCTATTGCCGGAACGCGCTACACTCAGGCCGAATTCGCTGGAGTTGATCCATGGTCCGTCCACCCACCCCATCCCCGACCGGGGCGTCGCGGCTCGCAATGGCCTGCGTCCTCGTGCCCTCTCTGCTCCTACTGGCAGTTTCCTGCGCTCCGGTCCGCAGCGACGCCGACGATTCGGGCTTGCCCGGTCAGCAACTCCAGACCTCCCTGTTTAGCGTTATCGAAAACGGGAGCTGGACAGAGTACGACCAAGCGGTCCTGGTCCTGGTCGACACCAGCTTGGGCTGCTCGGACTTGGGCTGGAACGGAACGCTGGACTGGTGGGGACTCGCCGAAGATGTCGCCTGGCTCAACCTGTCCCTCTTAAAGGGCAAGAACGTCGAGTCCTGGGCCACCGAGTTCATTTCCTACACCGCATGGAGCCAGGACCAGAACTGGGACTACTCCAATGCGGCCTACTTCAGCGGGCAAATGGGCATCGGCGGAGATACAAGCCAGCCTTCACCCGTTGGTCGAGACGTCACCAGCAACATCGGAACCGAGGCCGACCAGGAAGAAGACACGCTGACCTTCAACTCGGTCACCGAGACCACAGCCACCGGTTACCTACAGAGCATCGAGGGCGACTTTGCCGCCTATGCCACGCACTGTGGAATCACCTACAACGGCGACGACGACGACGTTGGGTTCGACGGCGAAAACGATCCTGGTGAGGACGTAGTCGACGACGACGACTAAGTGCCGGCACCCACAGTGCTCTCCAACCGTCCCTCCCTGACCCTCGGCCTGAGCCTGGTGCTTGGCCTCAGCGGCTTGGCGTGCACCGACGCTGAGCCACTGCCCGACGCCGCCGGCCCACCGGGCTCAGTTGTCCGCAGCTCGGGCCTGTGGTGGGCTCTGGACCGACAGGACTCCTGGGAGGCGGTAGAACCTCTCTTGGGCCACATCCCGCCCCACGGGCTTCTCCTCGGAGGCGAGCTCGCTCCGAGTTTTGCTGGCACCGCACCAGGAGGGGCAGGCAGAGACGCCGGCTTCCTCGTTGAAGCCGAAGCGCTGGCCGAGGCGACCGAGGGCGGTCTGGCCTTGGGCCTCGCCGTCCCGGCCCTACCCGCTGAGGCCGGCGCCGATCTCTGCATCGATCCCAAAGACCCCCTGTCCGACCAAGCCCTGGCCGACCACCGGTCCGCAATAGCCCTGGTGGTCGAAGAACATCCACTCGTCGCGCAAGTCCATACCGCCTTTGGAGAAGACCCCACCCCCTGGAGCCTCCCATGCACCTGCGAGGCCTGCGGCGAACCGGATGAGGCCGGCTACGGAGGCCGCCTTTCGGCCCTCTACGAGGTGCTGGCAGAGGGGGTCGCCGACTCCCAGGCCCAGCCCTGGCTGTGGACCGCGAGCCCCGATGACGTCAGCCCCGACGGCCCCTCAGCCCTGACGGCAGCGCTGGGGCGGCGAGCCGGCGATTCCGCGCTCGCGCTGCGTCTCAGCCAAGCCCGCAGCGGAACCAGTCCCTGGGCGCCGCTGCATCCCCACTTTGCCGAGGCAACCGGACGCAGCGCAGCTCTGGACCTCGACCTCGCCGGGGCCCACCAGCCCGGCCGAGGGCTCCCCCTCCTGTGGCCCGATGCCCTCCAGGACACCCTGCGGCGAGCTGGGAACCAGGGAGTCAGCGAGTGGGTTGCACGGATCGAGACCCCGGAGCAAAGCTCCCTGGGCAGCCTGCGCGAGGGGATGCTGGACGTCCTCAATGGCCTCTACCACGACTTGGAAGCTCAGCCGGGGGACCTGGTGGCCGCGGCCTGCGCCCGCATTTGGAGCGTCGACACCGCCAGTCCCGAGGGGACGGCGCTGGCCGAGGCCCTCCGCCACACCGGCGAGGCCATCGACCGCAGCACCCACCCTCTGGGTTTTGCCGTCGACTCGGAAGCTGGAGCGCTCCCGTCCGCCTTCCCCTTCACCTACAACGACCACAGCCAGGACGACGAGGACTGGGCCGCACGCTGGGCCTCGCTTGCGGCCCCCGAGACCAACGCACTCATCGAAGTCCACCAGTGGCTCTTGGAGGGCGAAGACCAAGCCGCCGAAGCTCTAGAGCACTTCGGGGAAGCAGAGGCCGCGCTGGACACCGAGGATGCAGCGGAGCTCCGGGTCGGTTTCGAGCTCCTGGCCCTCACAACCTCCGCCTGGCGGGCAGCGATCGACGCCGACATCCTCTTGCGAGCCTGGGATCTGAGCCCCCAGGAGAGCTACGCGGAATGGTTGCGTCACGACGCGGCTGCCCTGAACGCTACCGCCGAAGCCCTGGAGGCCGGACCCAGCG
>CAZQTQ010000266.1:0-6340 GCA_964596025.1 uncultured Rickettsiales bacterium | reverse complement strand
GGGCTCGAATGGCCTCCTCGGGCCCCATGTGCACCGGACTCATGAACCAACGTGGGCGGTAGGCTCCAGCGGGCAACAGGGCGAGACGGGGCGAACCAAAGCGCTCTCGAATGTCCGCAAAGTGAGGCCCGTAGCCGGTGTCACCAGCAAAGAACACGCCACCCGAGGGCGTCTCCACCCAATATCCGGCCCACAAGGTCCGATTTCGGTCGCCCAGGCCCCGGCTAGAGAAGTGTTGGGCTGGAGTGCAATGCACGACTACACGTTCGCCCAGGATCTCTTGGTCCCACCAGTCCATCTCCACCACACGCTGCAGCCCCCAACCGCGAAGCAGTGGCGCGTTTCCAAGGGGAACGATGAATCGGGGATGGTCCCGCTCTTCCAGGCGCAGCAAGGTGTCCTTGTCGAGGTGGTCGTAGTGGTTGTGACTGATGAGGACCTCGTCAATGGGGGGAAGATCCTCAAAAGGAACGGCCGGGTCCCGCATCCGGCGCGGACCCGCGAACTGGAAGGGGCTGCAACGGTCCGACCAGATCGGGTCGGTGAGCAGATTCAGCCCTTCGGTCTGGAGAAGGACCGTTGCGTGATTGATCCAGGTCATGCGCAGGGCTTGGCCCTCAATCCGCTCGACCGGCTTGGGCCCAGGTGCTCCCCCCCGACGGTCTTCCCAGACCCCGTACTTGCCCCTGCGCACCCACTGCGGCAGGAACTTGAGGACTTGGAGCGCCGACTGGTCGCGCACCAAACCTGGATTCCCGAAGCGCCGGCCGTCAAAATGCGGAGTAGCCGGCCCGTTGTACTTCGGGCCCTGCAAGGCCACGCCCATACCTCCCACGGCGAGGAATGCGGCGCAGGCAAGGCCTAGGACGGTCCACATCACGGTCGTTCTCCTACGTCTCACGGGGCACCGGCAGCATGGGGGTGGGCTCCCAATGAATCAAGGGTTGCCACTCGGTCAAGGGCCACATTCCCCCGTAGACTCCCCTCCCCTCTACCGCAAAGGACTTCTGATGAGCCCAGCCCGCAACCGCCAAGACGACCACATCGCAATCACCGGAGCCGGCTCGGGAATCGGCCGCGCAATCGCTCTGCGACTCGCCGAGGACGGGGCGAAACTCAGCCTCTTTGGGCGGCGCCTGCACCTCCTGGAGAATTGCGCCAAAGAAGCCCGCATCGAGGAGCTTCAGTGGTCGTTTGCGGCTCGCTGGACATCACAGACCGCTCAGCAATCAGTACCGCATTCGAGGGGGCCGCATCCCAATTGGGGGCTCTCTATGCCCTGGTCGCGAACGCCGGCCAGGGCGGGCACAACAAGCCTGGCCCCGAAGACGCCTTCGAACGCCTCGTCAACGTGAACTTGGTCGGCACCTACCACTGCCTCCGCGCGGCCCAGAAACTGTTGCATCCGGGGCCCGGTGTCCGCCATCTCCTCGTCACGTCCTCGATCCTGGCGCGCATCGGAGTCCCCGCCTACACCGGCTACTGCGCGTCGAAGACCGGCCTCTTGGGGCTCGTGCGGGCACTGGCCGCTGAGTTGGCCGGGGACGAGGTCCAAGTCAACGCCCTGTGCCCCGGCTGGGTAAACACCGAGATGGCCTGGGAGGGCATCGAGGGAATGGCCCAGGCTATGGGCACAACCCGAGACGAGGCATACGCATTCGCCATGCAGGCGGTTCCGCTGGGCCGGATGAGCGAGCCGGCGGACATTGCTGGCATGGTGTCTTGGCTCCTGTCGGACGACGCGCGCGGCGTGACCGGCCAGAGCCTGGACATGAACGGTGGAGCCTTCATGATCTGAAGCGCCCCAGAATCGGCAGGGCTGGTAGTCCCTTGCCCTACCCCCCGCTAAGGTGCCCTCGGAGCCGGGTCTAGGACTCCCGGACAAGGCCCCCCAGGAGGACCCGTGAGCGTAGCCAAGCGTAGTAACCGACCCATTCTCTGGACGAACTCCGCATTTCTCATCCTCATGCCGATCGTGGCTGCCTGGGCCACGACGTGGTTCCACATCCACCACGGGATCACCTGGCAGCACCTCCTCGCATTGGTCTTCTGCTGGTGGACCACCGGAATGGGCATCACCGCCGGCTACCACCGCCTCTTTAGCCACCGTGGCTACACCGCCGGCCGAGCGCTGCGCTTTTTCTACGCCGTGGCCGGTGCGGCAGCCTGTCAGAACAGCGTCATCGCCTGGTGCTCAGAGCACCGAAGGCACCACAGCCAGACCGACACGGACGACGACCCCTACAACGCCAAAGAGGGATTCCTCTACTCCCACATGACCTGGGCAATGCAAGAGGGCCTCTACGAAGGCGAGATGGACGGCGTTCCCGACCTCTGGAAAGACCCAATCCTCACCTGGCAGCACACTTACTACCTTCCGATCAACGCGGCCTTCAACGGGCTCTTGGTCGCTCTGCTCGGGTGGCTATCCGGCGACTACCTCGGCATGTTCATCGTCGCCGGCCTGCTGCGCATCGTCGTCGTTCAGCACACGACCTTCTTCATCAACTCCCTGGCTCACATGTGGGGCACCCAGCCCTACAGTCGGGCCAATACGAGTCGAGATAACTGGTTTCTCTCGTTCCTGACCCTCGGCGAGGGGTACCACAACTACCACCACGCCTTTCAGTGGGACTACCGCAACGGTCCCCGCTGGTATCAGTTCGATCCCACCAAGTGGTTCATCTGGACCGGCAGCAAGCTCGGCCTCGCCAGCAAGCTCCGGAGGACTCCGGAAGACGTGATCCTGCGCGTCCGCTACGAAGAAAACCGGGACAGCTTCACGCAACGCCTGGAAGCCTGGGGCGAGGGGAAGATGGAGGAGTGGGCCCAGCACCTCCACGACTTCCAGGAAGCCCGGGAAGGCCTGCGCGCCAAGGTGCAGAACAACCTGCAGCAGGCCCGCCGCAAGGCAGCTGAGAACCTCCAAGGAGCCCGCGACAACCTCCAGGAGGCCGGTGCCCGCGCCGTCCAGACCTGGCACGGCGCAAGCGACGATCTTCGTGGCCGCCTCCAAGAGCGTCTTGTCGACGCGGACCGCAGCCTCGATAGCGCCCTGCAGGATCTCAAGGTACAGCGGCAGGCCTGGGCCCAGCAGCACGAGGCTTGGGTGAAGGCCCAAACTGCCGAACTCCGCACCCTAGCCAAGACGGAGTTGGAGGAACTCAGGCGCGCCCTCAAGCAGGCTCAGGACACTGCCCGGCGAGCCTTGGCCGAGTTCGACGCCTTGGTGCTGGAGTACAGCAAGCGCTACCTCGTTCTGCCCCAGCCGGCGTAGCCCCAGCCCTGCGGCTTGGCTCCAGGGCGGTGGGCCCAACGCACTTCATGGGCTCGGTCCTCCTCCACCGAATCGAGGGGAGCCCCTCAGCGCCAGTGGCGCCAACGCGGCCGGCGCAGCAGACGCCGGCGGCCCCCTAGCTTCCCAACCGGAGCAGCCTATCCTGAGACTTGGCAAGAAAACCGGGCACTGCGCTGCTATCGTTGCTCGTTGGGACTGAAGACGTGATCATCCTCAAAGAAGGCAGCAAGCTCGGTCGCTACGAGCTCATCCAACGGCTCGGCCGCGGCGCCTTTGCCGAGGTATGGAAGGCCAAGGAGGCCAATCAACACGGCTTCCAGAAGTTCGTCGCCCTCAAGATACTGAAAGACGAAGGACAGGCTGGACAGCACCGAGAAGCGCTGATTCGGGAGGCCCGTCTCTGCGCGAACCTCCGGCACCCCAACATCGTCGATGTCCTGGGAGTCGAGACCGACGCCGAGCTTGTCTTCGTGGCCATGGAGTTCGTCGACGGTGGCACCCTCGAAGAACTCATCCAGAAGGTCGAGCGACGCCAGCTCATTCTCCCCCGCTCTGTCGTGGTCGACATCGGCCTGGGAATCGCAAGAGCCATCCACCGCGCCCACCACTTCAAGGACGACAACGGCGATGTACACCAGATCATCCACCGGGACCTCAAGCCGTCGAACATCCTCCTGAGCCGGGCTGGTTTGCCGAAGGTGGCTGACTTTGGTCTAGCCAAGATCAACACCGAAATGACAGCAACCGCCACCGGGAAGGTCAAAGGGACCCCGGCCTACATTGCCCCCGAGATCTGGAAGGGCGGACGGGAGTTCCTGCCCACCTGCGACCTCTTCGCCGTCGGCTGCATGCTCTACGAAATGGTCATGCTGTCTCGTCTCTTCGACGGCGAGACGGTGCCGGCGGTCTTCGGGCAGCAGGTCTACGGCAAGCCGGCAGAAGAGGCCAACCGCCTAGACGCGCGATTCCCGGAGATGGTGCCGATCGTCGAGGCCCTGCTCCAGCGAGATCCCGATGCCCGAATCCAGGAGGCCGCTGAGGTCATCGAGAACTTGAATTCCATTCGGCCAGGGGTCGTGATGGCGGGAGAAATCGAGGACTTCCTCGAGTTGCTGAAGCTGAGCGAGCTTCCCGACGAAGACCGCCTCACCAGTACCTCCTCCTTCCGCATCCCGGCAGTGGTCGATACCGGCTGGCACGACCTCATTCACGCGGCGACCGGGAAGGACGTGCCCTACACCTCGTCGGAGAGCGTTCGAGTACGCAGTTCCGGGCCGACCGACCTTGGATCCTCCACGCTGTCGAGCCTGGAGGTAGAAAGGCCGTCCATTTCGGCCCCTCCGCCCGTCACGCCGGCCGAAGGCGTGGATCCCGGGGAGCAGAGCGATCCGGGACCGACGAGCACCCGCAGCATGATCGCAGAACTGCCCGGACGTGGGGCCTCAGCGCAGCGGCGACGGGCGCTCCTCTACGGCGGGCTCTTCGGCCTGGTGGTGGTAACAGGCCTGTTGTGGTTCAAGGGCCAGAGCCCCCCGGCCAGAGTCGGAGGCATTGAAGTGGCAACCGTTGGAGCCGAAGCAAGGGCTACGGCCCAAGGAACTTCAGAGGTAGACGGGCTGAACAACCCGTCTGCCGGACCCTCGAACGGTCGCACCGCTGTGGACAGTGTCGGAGCGAAGGAAAGAGACGAGAGAGCCGCGGCAACCGCAGCATCAGATGCAAAGACCCCACCGTCGTCAAAAGCTGCGATCGAGTCACCAAAGAAGACGCTGGCCAACACAAGGTCAGCTGCCGAACAGAAAGCAGAGCCAGGACAAAAGGCCTCGGTCGCCCAGAAACCGTCCGAAGAAACAAAGCCAACCAAAGCTCCCCAGTCCGTCGGTCTTCCTGAAGAGAGCGCGGCCCCTCAGCCCTCCCCAGCCGCAAGCAAGACGGTCGCGGCTCAGGCCAGCGCCGCTGCGGGCAAGGACGGCTGCCTGGTACTCACCAGCTCTCCCGCCGGCGCAAAGGTCTGGCTCGATGGAGTCATCAGTTCGCACCGCGCGCGGAGGAGCGCAACCAAGGGGGTTGTCCGCAAGCCCGGACCGGTCCAGGTGCAGATGGGAATGGGCAGCCAAGCCACCGCTGCGGCCCACCTCAGCCTCACTGCCGGGCAGAGCCATACCGTGCACTGCAACCTCCTTGGCAACAGCACCTGCACCGTCTCGGTGTCCAGCACTCCGGCATGCAAGCCCTAGGGGCAGCGTGCTAAATTCTTCGGGCTCCGGAGCCCGCACCGAATGACCTCGCCCCCAACCCAAGACCCCGACGCAGCAGGTTCGACCGCAGATACACCAGCCGGCGAAAGCTCAGGGAAGCTTCTGGTCGCGGGCCGCCTCTTCCTTGATCGGTACCAGCTGGTGGAGCAGTTGGGCAGCGGAGCCATGGCGAGCGTGTGGTCGGCTGTGGACACCCAAAGCGAAGCCGGCACAACCGTCGCGGTTAAGGTTATGAAGCCGGCACTGCGGCAGTATCCCAAGCTCGTAGAGCGGTTCCGCCGGGAGGCCCTAGCGGCAAACAACTTCAGCCACCCCCACATCGTCGAGGTCCTGGAGTACGGCTACGAGAACACCTTGCCCGTCCTCGTCATGGAGTTCATCGACGGCCCCTCCCTCCTCCAACGGGTCCGCAAGCTCAAGAGGGCCTTGGCACCGGACGAGTGGACCCGTCTGGCCCGCGCCATGCTGGCTGCCCTCAAGATCTGCCACGACGAGGGCATCATCCACCGGGACGTCAAAGCGGGGAACATTCTCTTCTCCAAAGACGGCCACCCCAAGCTTGCGGACTTCGGCATCGCCCACCTCACCGAGGCGATGGCCCTGACGCGTACGCTCGAGGTGCTGGGTACCCCGCGCTACATGGCTCCGGAGTGTCTGCGGGGAGAAAAGGCCACCGAGGGGTCCGACCTCTTCTCATTGGGCCGCACCCTCATCTTTGCGGCCACGGGGTCGCCAACAAAAGAGGGCCTTCCCAAGAACTTCTCCGAGCCCCTTCAGCGCTGGG
>CAZQTQ010000265.1:0-6384 GCA_964596025.1 uncultured Rickettsiales bacterium | reverse complement strand
ACCTCCGGGTCGCTCAGCGTGCCGTCGAGCTCCTGGGAGGAGAGGCCCAACCCTGGCGCATCGATCGCCGCTTTCGGTCGTCGCGAGAAGCGCAAGAGACCGCACACAGCTGGTGGACGGGGGCGGGCCGGCCTCAGGTCCTCATCCATCCGTGGGCCCAGGGCCTTGCAACCAAGCGGTGGTCAGCCGATCGATGGGTTGCCCTAGCCCGGCTCCTGAGAGGCCGCGGTGTGAGCGTGGCGGCCACCGGGGGTCGGGACGACCAAGATGCCCAGGCAGCGCAGTGCATCGCAGAGGCTGCCGGGATCCCGTGTGCAGCGGGAAGCTCGGCCTTGTCCTTTCCTGTCTGGGCGGCACTCGCTCGGCAAGTTGCGGCCGTGGTGACGCCCGACACAGGCCTGATGCATCTCGCGGTGGCAGCAGGGGCACGGGGACTTGCCCTCTTCGGACCTTCGGACCCACGCCGTCACGGGCCGGTCGGCGGCTCTGCAGCCATCCAGGTAGTGCAGCCGGAGCCACTACCGCATTGCAGCCCCTGCTACCAAGATCAATGCAGCCTCCCAGGCCAGCAGACTTGCCTGGAGTCGCTGCGTCCGGAAGAACTCGCGGAACGCCTCCTTCCCCTGGTGCAGGCTGCCGCATGACTCGTCCGCACCTTGCTGCGATTCGGATGGGCCACCTCGGCGATCTCGTCATGGTAGAGCCGGCCCTGCGTTGGCTTCTGGCCTCCGGTGCGGTGGATTTGTCCCTGACAACCGACCCGCACTACGTCCGCCTCTTCGCCAGTCTTCTCCCTGGTGTGGCGGTTCATGGCTCTGCTGAGGCCCTTGCTCTCCGGCCTCCGGATGCGGTCTTGGACCTGCACCGGGTGCGCCGATCACGCACCGCAATTCGGGCAATCACAGACGGGTCGAATACACCCACTATCCGGGTCCACAAAGAGGGACTTCGCCGACGTCTCTTGGTTTTCGGTCCGGATTGGGCCCGCAACGTAATCGGGCGATCTCAAGCTCTTGCACCTCGTCGGACCTGGCCACAGCGGCACCTCGAGGCGGCTGGACGGGCCCTCCGTCAGCTTGGCGTGAAGGCAGTTCGGCCTTGGCACACGGCTGACTGCCGCCCCAGCCTGCCCCGCCCCTCCATGCCGGTAAGCGCCAAGGCGCCGGTTCTGGGGATGGCGATCGGTGGCCGTCACGGGACGAAGCGTTGGCCCATCGAGGCCTTCGGGGAGCTCGCCCAAGCCTGGCGGGTGCGGACGGGAGGCGGATGCGCCGTACTGGCAGGCCCCAGCGAAGCCGAGGAAGCGATGATCTTGCAGGCCCGTACCGGCGCGGAATCCGCAACAGACTCGAGCCTTGGGGCTTTGGCCGTCTCGGCGAGCCGGTGTTCGGTAGTAGTCGGTGGCGATACCGGGCCGCTCCACCTGGCCGCTGCCTTTGGAGTTCCCGTCGTCGGGCTCTTTGGTCCGACCCCGGTGGACGCCGGCTTCTGGGTGTGGGGTGCCGGTGGTCGTGCGCTTCGCCCAGCGGGGCTCTCTTGTTCGCCCTGCACTCTGCATGGGACCGAGCGCTGCCCCCGCGGCCATCGGCGATGCCTGGACGAATGCTCCGCTCTGGAGGTGCTCGAAGTCGCCCTCACGCTTCTGCCGGAGCGGCGCCAGTGCGCATAGGACTGGCGACCCCAGACTGGCCCAGCTTCACGGACGGTGGTGTCGCTACCTTGGCCCAGGTTCTCGCCACCGGCCTGCGCTCCGAGGGCCACTCGGTCGAAGTCTGGACGCGTGGCGGGGGCCCTCGAACCACCGATGGCGACGGCGTACGCAGCTTCCCTGGCCGCAACTGGCGGACCCACTATCAGGCCCACTGGCAGCGCGGGGCCGTTCAGGCTCTGGGCGAGTTCGCCCCTGAGGCCATCGTTTCCATGTCCTGGGAGGCCACTGCAGGGCTGCTCTTGGCCCTCGGAGAGCCGGCCCCCACCAAGTGGTCTCTGCGCGCACAGCGATCAAGAACCGAGATTCAGCCCAAGCCCCAGCTCTGGACCTTCGCGCACGGTCGCGACATCACCGGTGATCCGGGTCCGGGCCGTCGGGCCGTGCGGGATGCCCTCCTGACACGCAATCTCTCCTGGTTTTGTCTCAGCCCCTGGATGAGGCAGCAGCTTGGTTGGCGGGCTCCGCGTGCTGAAGTGGTTCAGGTGCCGGCAGCCGTCGCTCCGCCCCCAGGGCGGATTGAAACCGAGGGCGCTGCGGGCCGGCAGGGACGGCGAATTCCGCCCGGCCCCTCCACGTTGGCCCCCGGGTCCCCGCTGCAGCCGAGTTTGACGATTCTCAGCCTCGGGCGCCTGATCCCTCGAAAGGGACACCGTCTCTTGATCAATGCCCTGGCAGAGCTCAGCGCCGACCGGCCGCACCTTCGGCTCGATGTCGTCGGCCAGGGTCCAGAGGAGCCTTCGCTGCGGCGCCAAGTCGCCGCGCTTGGACTCGAGGACTGCGTCCGGTTTTGGGGCTACGTGGACTCAACAGGTCTGGAGGAGCGCTTTGCAGCAGCCGACCTCTTCGTCCTGCCCACGCAGGAGGGCCCTGGGGGCGATGCCGAGGGTTTTGGACTGGTCTTTCTCGAGGCGGGTGCAAGGGGTCTGGCGGTGATCGGTGGTCGGACGGGTGGTGTGTCCGAAGCCATCCGGCATGGCGAGACCGGCCTGCTCTGCAGCCCGACCGACTCGTTGACTGCCTTGTGCGAAGCCCTACGTCGGCTTCTGGACCAGCCAGAGCTTCGCCAACGTCTCGGAGCAGCGGGCGCTCTCCGCGTGGTCCAGGAGGCCCAACCAGAGCATCTGGCCCGCGGCGTATTGTCTGTGCTCAGCCGGAACCTGAGCAAGGTCAAGGACCCGATGTCGGGGAGGGAGAGGGGTTTCGGGGTGGGGCCGGAGGCGCCGCCTTGGGTCTTTGCAGTTCGTGCCGCGATGCCGTCCCCCCGGCCGCAGGCCTGGCAGAGCCTTCAGCAGGCAGTGGCCTTTGCGGCTTGTGTGGACGGCTCCATTCCCTTGGTCGCCGATGCCTGTCTTGCGCACGGCGGCCCTTCCGCGCTGGTTCCTTGGCTGGGACATCCCAAGCCGGCGGCCCTGAACCCCCACATCCCTGATCGTTGGTCCCGCCCGCCCCTGGCCGGCTTCCGCTTTCGACGCAGCCTCGCTGCCTTGCGGCACCCACAGAGCATTCTGTGGTGCCGAGACGCTCGGGTGGCTGCCCACGAGGCGGGGCGGTCGGGCAATTCGCGCCGCTGGAGGGCCATAGTCCTCGAATGGCACGTCCGCCCCCGTCCAGAGGATTTGGCCCACCGCAACGCCTTGGCCGCGACAATCTTGCACGTCCCCGTGGCCGAAGGTCTCGCAGCCGATTTGAGGGACTGCGGGGTGCCAGAGTCGCAGGTGGCCCTCGTGCCCAATGCCTGTGGACTAGCTCGGGATCGGGCTCTTCAACGAGCGCGGACGCGGCCTAGGGGGCGGCTGCCCATCCTCGCCCTGGGCCTGCACCGCAGGCCGGGGCTCGATGAGGCTCTCGTGGCTTGGGCGCAGCAGCCCGATCTGCCTCCTCTTTGGATCGGCGGTCTCGATGTGGACGGTCTGCGTGTCAACGCATGGCGTCGAAAGGTTCAAGACAACCCCCGCCTGCAGGGACGGGTTCGTTTCGTAGGCCCGGTTTGGGGCCCCGAACGGGAGGATCTCCTCGACCGGGTGGGTCTCTGGTTGGCCCTCTACCCACGGGACGAAGACAGCGAACACCGCCTCTGCCCGCTGCAGGTTGTGGACGCGGTCGGCTCCGGCTTGCCGGTCGTTGCCAGCGACCTTCCCTCGGTTCGGGACGCGCTTCATGGTCAGCAGGCCGTACTCGTTCCCCCTGGCGATCCCCAGCTCCTGGTGCACGGGCTGCAGGCGGGCCTTGCAGCTCAACGAAACCCCCATGCAGCTGAGGTCCCACGGTGGAAAGACCGTGCGCTTGCCCTCCAACAAGCGGTTCAATCGTGGGTGGCCTCCGCCCCATGAGGGAAGGCTCGCTGAGGGTTGGCTACGTCGTTCGCTACTTGCCTTCGACTTCAGAGACCTTCGTCTTGGATGAGCTGGCTTCCCTTCGATCCCAGGGATGCTGGACCCAAGTCTGGGCCCTAGATCACGATTCCAATGCGGTGCGCCACCGCCGGCACCAAGCCCTGTACGACCAGGCCGTTGTAGTGCCCCGCTCGTCCAGCCTGCGCTGTCGGTTCTCTGCCTTAGGCATGGAAGAAAACCCTGCCTTCCCCGCCGTCCACCGCAACTGGGAGGTCCACGGCAGACCGCGGGACCTGCGCCGGGTTGCGTGGTTGGCGCGCTCGCTCAAGGCCCATGCGGTGGACCTGGTGCGGGTGCATCACGCGGCGGAGGTCGGCCGCCACGCCGTAGCGGCGGCCCTCATGGCGAACCTGCCCGTGGCGGTGGCCGTGCACGCACGAGACCTCTTCGTGCCGGTCGACGATCTGCCCTGGATTCTTCGAAACGCGGCGCTCGTGACCACCGTCACCCCTTTCCATCGGGACCGGCTTCTTCGACTTGGGCTGCCCTCTCAGGGGGTAGCAATCCACCCCTGCGCCGTCGATCTCCCGACAGCCTTGGCTGAGCCTCCGGTTGACAACGGTCGCCTGCGGTTGCTCTCAGTGGGGCGATTGGTCCCGAAGAAAGGACACGACCTCCTGCTGGATGCCTGCGGGGAAGTAGCCCGTTCGGGCCAGGCGGTTCACCTCAGCGTCATCGGCGGTGGGCCAGAGGAGGGGCGACTGCGGGCGAAAAGGAAGGGGCTTGTCGAGGCCTTGGGACCTAGTCTGTGCGAGCGGCTGGAGGTGGAGTTCTTGGGTTCTCTGCCCAATGAGGAGGTGCTGCGGCGGATGGACGAGGGACGCTTCCACGCGGGTGTCCTCGCATGTCGACTGGCCCCCGATGGCGACCGTGACGGACTCCCGGTGTTCCTTCTGGAGGCCCAGGCTCACGGTCTGCCCATTGTGACGTCCAACCTCCCGGGCTTCGATTACGAGTTTGTGAACGACGAGGGCGCCATTCTCGTTCCAGTTCACAGCAATCGGGGTGCCGTCGAGCCCCAATCCGAGTTCCTGATCTCGGCGCTGCAGGCCCTGGGCCGAAATCCTGGCTACCGGTCCCACCTGGCCAAGGTGGCCCGTCAGCGGGCGGAAGATCGGGTCGGGATCCAGGAGGCCGGGATCCACTTGGGCGGCCTCCTCTCCCGCCTCTGTGGACGCGAATTTGATGTGGCGAAGAAGGTGTAGAATCGCGGCCTTGAACCCGGTGTGGAAAGTGAGGGCACGATGACGACTACGCTGCGTTCCATGACGGGATACGGCCGCGGTGAATCCACGCGGGGGGACCTGCGGGTGGTGGTCGAGTTGCGTGCGGTCAATCATCGCTTTCTGGACCTCAGCTTCCGCCTTCCGCGGGTGTGGCTAGGTCTCGAGCCCAGCCTCAGCAAGCGGCTCAAGACGCGGCTGGGTCGCGGTCGAGTCGAGGTCTACGTCAAGCGAGACGGAACCGCCGATGTGGTCCCCAAGCTCGATCTCAGCTTGGTGCAGGGAATCCGCGAGGAAATCGAGCGAGCTGGCGCCGCTCTGGACCTTGAATCCAACGTTCAGCTGAGCGATCTGCTTCGCATTCCGGGGGTCCTGAATCTCGTGGAAACTGAGGTAGATGTGGACAACGACGACGCCCAGGTCCTCGAGGCTTTGGACGGTGCGATCGATGCGCTGATCGTGATGAGAAGTGCGGAGGGAACTCGGTTGGGCGCGGACCTTGTCCAACATTTGGGCCACCTTCGGAACCATCTACTGGCAGTCGAAAGTGAGAGCAACGGAATCCCAAAGGCCCTTTCGGAGCGACTTCGGACCCGGGTGAGTGAGCTCGTCGAGAGCGTGGATGAGGAGCGTCTGGCCCAAGAGGCTGCCTTGCTGGTCGACAAGGCCGGAATCGACGAAGAGATTGGCCGCCTCCGCTCGCATCTGGACCAGGCCGAGGCCTTGCTTCGGGATCCAGAGCCGGTTGGCCGCCGGCTCGACTTTCTCGTCCAGGAGCTGCACCGCGAGGCCAATACCATCGGGAGCAAGGCCGGCACCGTCGGTCTTTCGGCCCTCTGCGTTGACCTCAAGTCCACGATCGAGAAGGTGCGCGAACAGGTTGCGAACTTTGAGTAGCAGGGGCTTACTTGTCGTCCTCTGCGGGCCGTCTGGGTGCGGAAAGTCAACCCTCATCGGACGGGCCAAGGCGCAGATCCCAGGGCTCGTCTTTTCCGTCTCGTCAACAACCCGTCCCCCCCGAGCCCAGGAACAGGACGGGGTGGACTACTACTTCGTC